>JAAUPU010000001.1 GCA_012032975.1 Caldilineaceae bacterium
TGGTTGCCAACCCGTTTTCCGAAGCACTATTGCGCCCAGTTCCATGCCAAGTACAACGAAGAGAACCTGGATGAGCTGGTGGCTGCGGAAGGCGCCAACGACTGGGTGAACCTGATGCAGACCAAGTGCGCAGGCGTGGAAGGCGAACCCATTCCGCCCAACTTCCGCAATGCCGACATGCCGACGCTCTATCCGTGGAAGTTCACAACGGCCTACGGCGAAGGCACTCAGGTGGTCGCCGAGCGCAACCCCTATTACTGGAAGGTGGACACCGAAGGACGACAACTGCCCTATATCGACCGAGTCGTCCTGGAAATCCTGGAGGACCGTGAAGTGCTGTTGCTCAAGGTGCTGAACGGCGAGGTCGACATGATGAGCCGCCACTTCAACACCAACGACAACAAGGCCGTTCTGGCCGACAACATGGATGCCGGCGAGTTTGGCTTCTTTGAAACGCTGGAAGGCGGCAACACCACCGGCCTGCACTTCAATTTGACCCACAAAGATCCGCGCATGCGCGAGATCTTCCAGAACAAGGATTTCCGCATTGCCGTCTCCCACTGCATCGACCGCCAGGAGATCATCGACCTGATCTACGTCGGCCAAGGCGAACCCATGCAGAGCGCGATGGACCGAACCAGCATCCCCGAACTCTTCGATGAAGAGATGTACAGCATGTACACCGAGTTCGACCAGGATCTGGCCCACGAGCACCTGGCCGCGGCTGGCATGACCGAGCAGGGGGACAATGGCTTCTTCCTGGGACCCGATGGCGAACCCTTCTCCTTCGTGATCCAGGCGACCGACTCGTTTGGCTTCTCGGATCGAGCTGAGGTGATCGTCCAGCAGTTGCAGGCTTGCGGCCTGGATGCGCAGTTGAGCGTCGTGGACCGTTCCCTGCTCTATCAGCGCAAAGACGCCAATGAGCACGATGTACATGTCTGGGGCGCCGGTGGCTCCTCGTCCGTCTTCCTGGATCCTCGCCACTTCTTCCCCTATAGCCAAGAGTCGGCCTTTGCCCAGGCTTGGGTGACCTGGTACGAGAATCCCAGTGGCGACGGCTCGTTGACCCAACCGGAAGAGCCGCCAGCCATCGTCAAGCAGCAGATGGAGTTGTACGACCAGATCAAGGCGACCGGTGACTATGCCACGCAGATCGAATTGATGCAACAGATCATCGAGATCGCCAAAGATCAATTCTATGTGATCGGCGTCTCGTCCACGCCGCCGGGCTATGGCATCGTCAAGAACAACTTCCACAACGTGCCGTCGTCGATGCCTGGGTCATGGCAGTATCCGACGCCTGCCCCGACCAACCCCGAACAGTACTGGATTTCCTCTCAGTAGCTCTCCGTAGCTGGATCGTCCAGGGTGCAAGAGGCGAGCATTCGCCTCTTGCACCCGTATTCAGGAGGTCAAGATGCTGCAATTTATCATCAAGCGGCTCTTATTGATGATCCCCACCCTGTTCGCGATTTCGCTTGTATCGTTCATGATCATCCAGTTGCCGCCGGGCGACTACCTCACGACGTTGGTCGCGTCTATGGCCGCGCAGGGTGAAGATGTGGACCCCGTTGCCATGCGTGCGCTGGAAGAACGGTACGGCCTGGGTCAACCGGTCTACGTCCAATATTACAAATGGATTTCTGGCATCTTGTTGCGGGGCGACTTTGGGCAATCCTTTGCCTGGAGCATGCCCGTCTCGGACCTGATTTGGCAGCGGCTCTCGTTGACCTTTCTCCTCTCGTTGAGTAGCCTGCTTTTCGTCTGGGTCGTCGCTTTTCCGATCGGCATCTATTCCGCGGTCAAACAATATTCTATTGGCGACTATACCTTCACCTTTTTCGGCTTTTTGGGCCTGGCTACGCCAAACTTCTTGTTGGCGCTGATCCTGATGTACGTGGCCTTCAAGTACTTTAACCAGAGCGTGGGTGGTCTTTTTTTCGCCCGAGTTTCAGGATGCGGTCTGGTCGTGGGCCAAGCTGATGGACCTCTTCGCGCATCTCTGGATCCCGGTGATTATCATCGGCACGGCGGGCACTGCCGGGCTGATCCGCGTCATGCGCGCCAACCTCCTCGACGAATTGCGAAAGCCGTATGTGGTAACGGCGCGCGCCAAGGGTCTGCCCGAATGGAAGCTGCTCTTCAAATATCCGGTGCGCGTGGCGTTGAACCCATTTGTCAGCACCGTGGGCTGGGTGTTGCCGACGCTGGTCTCCGGCGCGGCGATCGTGTCGATTGTCCTGAGCCTGCCCACCACGGGGCCGTTGCTCATCCGTTCGCTGCTTTCCCAAGACATGTATCTTGCCGGCAGCTTCATCTTGATGCTCAGTGTTCTGACCGTCATCGGGACGCTGGTCTCTGATCTGCTACTTGCGTGGCTAGACCCGCGCATCCGGCTAGAGTAAGCGAGGAAAGTTTCAAATGGCCACTGATGTCAGCCCAATGGCGGCCGAGATAGAATCGCAGGCAGGCTACGAGGAAGATATAGAAAGCAGCGTATCGGTTGCCTCGCAGTGGCAGTTGATGTGGTGGAAGTTCCGCAAACACAAGCTGGCCATGATCGGCGGAACCGTCACCATCCTGATCTACCTGGTGGCCGCGTTTGCCGAGTTCCTCGCCCCCTTTCCACCCGCCGAGTTCAATGCCACCTACACCTACGCCCCTCCTCAGCCACTCCACTTTATCGACCGAACCGATGAGGGCGCCCAGTTCAGACCTTATGTCAATGGCTACAAGGTCGAGATCGACCCCGTGGCGTTGCGCCGCACCTTCGTGGTGGATGACGATACCAAATACTATGTCAACCTCTTTGTCGCAGGCGCACCCTACAAACTCTTTGGCATCTTTGAGACCGACATTCATTTGATCGGCCCGGAGGATCCCGACGCACCGATGTATCTTCTCGGCGCCGATCGGCTGGGCCGTGATCTCTTCAGCCGTCTCATCTATGGCACGCGCATCTCGATGACCATCGGTCTGGTCGGCGTGGCCTTGAGTTTTGTCTTGGGCATCACCCTGGGCGGCGTCTCTGGATTCTATGGCGGCAGCATCGACAACATCATCCAGCGCATCATCGAGTTCATCCGCTCCATCCCGACGATTCCACTTTGGATGGGGCTGGCCGCCGCGTTACCCACCACCTGGTCGTCGCTCCAGGTCTATTTCGGCATCACGATCATCCTCTCGTTTATCGGGTGGACCGGTCTGGCGCGCGTGGTGCGCGGTCGCTTCCTCTCGCTCCGCACAGAGGACTTTGTGCTCGCGGCCAAGCTGGACGGTTCCGGCGAGATGCGCACCATCTGGAAGCACATGGTTCCTTCGTTCTTCAGCCATATTATCGCCTCGCTGACACTGGCCATCCCCGGCATCATCCTGGCCGAAACTGCGCTCAGCTTTCTGGGGCTGGGGCTGCGCCCACCGGTGGTCAGTTGGGGCGTGTTGATGCAAGATGCGCAAAATGTGCGCGCGGTCGCCACCGCGCCGTGGCTACTCATACCTGGCATTGCGGTCGTGGTCGCGGTGTTGGCGCTCAACTTTCTCGGCGACGGTCTGCGCGATGCCGCAGACCCCTACAACTGATTCTCGCACCTAACCTTACGCGATGGGCTTCTGCGGTGGCATCCTCTTCAAACGATAAATTACTCGAAATCAAGGATCTGAAAACCTACTTCTTTCTGGACGAAGGCGTCGTGCGGGCGGTCGATGGCGTTTCGTTTGACGTCTATCGGGGCAAGACGCTTTGCGTCGTCGGCGAGAGCGGTTGTGGCAAGAGCGTCATGGCACGCTCGATTCTCCAAATTGTGGACAGACCGGGCAAGATTGCCAGCGGCAACATTTTTTACAACCGCAGGAGCGGCGCCAACGGCAGCGAGACCGTCGAGCAGGTTGACTTGGCCGCGCTCCATCCCCGCGGTCGCGAGATTCGCAGCATCCGCGGCAAGGATATATCGATGATCTTTCAGGAGCCGATGACATCGCTCAGCCCCATCCACACCGTCGGCGAGCAGATCAGCGAGGTGATCACGCTGCACACCGATGCGACTGCCAAAGAGGCCAAGGAGCACGCCATCGAATTGATGAACCGTGTCGGCATCCCGCGGCCCGCAGACCGTTTTGGCAACTACCCTTTTCAATTGAGCGGCGGGATGCGCCAGCGATTGATGATCGCGATGGCCCTTTCATGCAACCCAAGCCTGCTCATCGCCGACGAACCGACGACCGCGGTCGATGTCACGACTCAGGCGCAGATTCTCGACCTGTTGCTCGAACTCAAGGAAGAGTTCGGCATGGCCATCATCTTCATCACCCACGACTTGGGCGTGGTTGCCGAGGTGGCCGATGACGTCGTTGTGATGTATTTGGGCCGCGTGGCCGAGCGGGGTGATGTTGATTCCATCTTTCATGATCCCAAGCACCCCTATACGCGCGCGCTGTTGCGCTCGATCCCAAAATTGGGGGCGAGCCGCCGCGCCGGCAAGTTGGAGACCATCCGCGGGATGGTGCCCGACCCATACAACCATCCGACCGGCTGCCTCTTTCACCCGCGGTGCGACTCCAAGATAAAGGGGGTGTGCGACCGGATATCGCCCACGCCGATCCAGTTGGAAAACGACCGCGAAGCAAGCTGCCTGCTTTACGAGTAGACGGGCCATTCATCCGCCACTGTTTCGGCGCGATCCCATGCCATCCTGTGCACCTCGTGAGCCTTTCTTGCACCCGCCACCTACCAGACGAGCAAGCTGAATGACAGCGAACAACGGAAATATCGAAGTGACCGGCCCTCAACTCGAGCCAGATACTCTGCTCGAATTGAAGAACTTGCGAATGTACTTCCCGATTTCCAAAGGTTTTTTTCGCAGGGTGGTCGGCCATGTCAAGGCCGTGGACGACCTGAATCTGGTCGTGCGCACGGGTGAGACCATTGGGCTGGTGGGGGAGAGTGGCTGCGGCAAGACGACTGCCGGTCGCTGCGTACTGCGTGCATATAAACCGTCGTCTGGTCAGATCCTATACCGCCAACCGGACGGCGAAGTGGTCGATCTTGCCCCGTTGACCGACAGCGAAACTGAAACCCTACCGCCAGCAGATCCGCATGATCTTTCAGGATCCCTTTTCGTCGCTAAACCCGCGCATGCCCGTGATGGACATCGTCGGCGACCCGCTCAAGATCAACAAGATCGCGTCCGGTCGCGAACTGGAGGAGCGGGTGGCCGCCCTGCTACGTCGGGTCGGCCTGCGTCCCGAATATATGCGACGTTATCCCCATTCGTTCAGCGGCGGCCAGCGACAGCGCATCGGCATCGCCCGTTCGCTGGCCCTGGACCCGCACCTGGTGGTGGCGGATGAGGCCGTCTCCGCGCTGGATGTGTCGGTGCGCGCCCAGATTCTCAATCTGCTCGAGGAGCTTCAGGATGAGTATCAGCTCACCTACATTTTCGTCTCCCACGACCTGAGCGTGATCGAATATGTCTGCGACCGGGTGGCCGTGATGTATGTGGGGCGTCTCGTCGAGCTGGCCAACACCCAGTCGTTGTTCGAGAATCCCCGGCACCCGTATACCGAAGCGTTGCTCTCCGCGGTGCCCAAGCCAGACCCTCGCCTCCGCCATCACAAGAATCGCATCGTCCTCAGCGGCGACGTGGCGGACCCGGCCAACACTCCCAGCGGCTGCTACTTCCACCCCCGTTGCAACTACGCCCAGGAGCGCTGCCGGGTCGAGACACCGCTCATGCGTCCCGTCGCCGACGGGCACTTGGTCGCCTGTCACTTTGCCGAAGAATTGAGCCTCCGCGGTATCGACGATCTCGCGGCATGAACGCTCTGCCCGCCGACCAAAGCCTGCTGAAGCGAGCGCTGCTCTACGCCGTCTGTTACGCCGGCCTGGTGGCAAGCAGTCTGTTCGGCGCCTGGATTCTGCTCCAACTGCGCGTTGCAGCGATCCGCGTTGGCGAATTTCTGGGCTGGAACCACTGGACGATCAGCGCAATGGACCAGGTTGTCACCCTGTTGCTAGGGTTGGCATGGCTGGTCTTCTTTTGGTTGCAGAAAACTATCTCCGGCATGGCGTGTCCGAGGGGAAATTGGGGTCGCGCATGGGCAAGCTATTTGCCGTCGAACTGGCCGTGTTGATTGGCGCATATGCGCTTCAGGCGCTAGCATAGTGATCTGTTCTGCGCCGCAGTGATTCTTACTGCGCCGCAGTGATTCTTACTGCGCTCGTGAGGTCCATCTGTCAATCAATTGAATTCCCGAGGCTTGCCATGAAAATTGATTCGCTCGATTTCTTCTATCTTTCCATGCCCGAAGTCTTGCCCATCGCCGATGGCAGCCAGGATGCGCTGATCGTGCGCGTTTCCGCGGGCGGCTATGTCGGCTGGGGCGAATGCGAAGCCGCGCCGCTGGTCTCCATTGCAAGCCTGGTCGCGCCCATGTCCCACGGGGCGTGTCGCCCCGTGCAGGAGTCGGTGCTGGGCCAGCAACTGGACGACGTCGCGGACATCGCCCGGATCGGCCGGCTGGTGCGCGCCAACAGCCTGGACATCTTGCAGGCCGATCACACCTATTCGGGCATCGATATGGCGCTCTGGGATCTGCTGGGCCGCAAGTTGGACGCACCAGTCTATACCCTGCTTCAGGCTGAGCCGGGCGCCTGCCCAGAACCATGCCAAGACCCCCTATGCGTCGATGCTCTTCGGCGCCACGCCGCAGGAGACGCTGGAAAAGGGGCGCGCCGCGCGGTCAAAGGGCTATCGCGCCGCCAAATTTGGCTGGGCGCCCTACGGTGTCGGCTCTGTTCAGGCCGACGCCGACCAGGTGATGGCGGCGCGCGAGGGATTGGGCGACGATGGCATCCTATTGGTGGACGCGGGTACGGTCTGGATCGACGACCTGGAGGCGGCCAGCTTGCGTTTGCCGGCGCTCAACGAGGCGCGCGCGCTTTGGCTGGAGGAACCTTTTGTCTCGGGCGCGTTGGATGAGTATCGTCAGCTTTCGCAGCGCGCAGGGAATGTCAAGCTTGCGGGTGGCGAGGGTAGCCACAACTTCTATATGGCCAAGCATATGATCGACTATGCGGGCATTGGTTTCGTGCAGATCGATGCCGGGCGGATCGGCGGCATCTCTGTTTCCAAACAGGTCGCGGACTACGCCGCCACCCGTGGTGTCACCTATGTCAACCATACCTTCACGTCGCACCTGGCCCTCAGCGCATCGCTGCAACCCTATGCTCACCTGGAAAACGACGTCATCTGCGAGTACCCCGTCGAACTCAAGGATCTTGCCCACGAGCTGACTTCCGACCACATCGAGTTGGACAGCAACGGACAGGTGGCCGCGCCACAAGCGCCCGGCCTGGGCGTGACGGTCAATACCGCCGGTCTCGCAGACTATCTGGTCGATGTCGAAATTCACGTGGCTGGCAAGACGCTCTACCGCACCCCATCCCTCTGAGCGAACTTGCCCACCAGGAGCCGATCACCAAGATGACCCCAGCCAAGACGCAGTTTTCGTTGCCCGATGACTTCAACCCAGAGACCCTGATGGTCGCCAAAGTCACCGAGTTTGGCGTGTTTCACGAGGTGCGCAGGGCGGCGCACTTGGCCGCGGATCTGGTAGCCAACGGCGCGCCGGCCGATCTGGACCTTGCCGAGCAGATTCTCGCCCAGGTTCTGGATCGTCAAGAGCACGACCCGGCTGACCCGCACCACGGCAACTTCTACTGGATGCGTGAGGACGAGTTTGTCGAAGATCTCAACGCGGTGGAGTTTGTGCTCGAAGCGCTGATCCCCATGATGATCCGCCATGCCGCGCGATTGACCCCAGCCTTGCAAGAGCGCCTACTCGCCGCTATCAAGTTGGGTTTGATGGAAGTAGCACGGCTGGATGTCCTGGTGGCATACACGAATATTGCCGCGCTGGGCGTACTCAACACCTGTTTGGGCGGTGAGCTTTTGCAGACGCCGGAGATTGCCACGCGCGGCTTCGGCAAGCTCCTGGCCTGGATCGACTACACCAACCGGTCGGGCCATCCGCTGGAATACAACAGCCCGACCTACACGGCGGTCACGTTGCGCTCGCTGAAGCTGCTGACCGATCTTACCGCAGACGCGCCGACGCGCCAGGCCGCGCGGGCGCTGACCGCTCGGCTGGGCTTGAGCGCTGCGCTGCACATTCACAGCGGCACAGGCCGTTGGGCTGGACCGCATGGTCGCGCGTATCAGCCGACCATCGTCTGCGAGACCGCGCCGGAAGTCGAACGGCTGCGCGCCTGGTTGACCGATGGCACATTGCCCCGTTGGTTGGCGTCGTTTGTGGACAGGCCAATGGCTAGCTTTTCGATCCAAGAAACCGCCGAGCGCAGCCGGGGAATCGCCCTGACGACCCACCAAACGCCGACGTTTGCCCTTGGCGTCGCCAGCCAAAGCTTCCATCCCCAGGCAAACGTGCTGATGCTCCACTATGCGCGGCCCAACGCACCCCGACCCGGTGTACTCTATTCGCGCTATCTCCTGGACGACAAATGGTTTGGCGATGCCTATCACGCGACCGACCGCACCAAGATGCTCAACCTGCCAGATGAGGGCCGCTTTCTTGGCGTGCAGGAGGTCAACCGTGCCATCGGCCTGTATGCGCAGATTGGCGCCGATCACTTCGCCAGCGCCAAGGGGGTGCTGATTTGGACCGGTCGCGATGAGATCGATGAGATTTGGGTCGGTGAGGAGTGCATTACGGAATTGCCACACCGGCTGGATGTGGATCAGGCGGTTGTGGTCGCCAGACGGTGAATGTTCTATGTCGGTATACGCCCGCTGGCAATAACCGCCCTTGGGCGTCAGTCTCAGGTGCAATTGGTCGAGCGGAGTGGCGATCTGGTGCTGGAGATGGTCAACTATCGCGGTCCCTCCAAGCGTTTTTGGGAACTCCGTTGGCCCGGAGCGTTTTTCAAAGGCTGGCCCTTTTGCGCGTTTTATCTAGAGGTGGCCGACCGTTCTGAATTCACGACTGGACAGGCGTTTGGCCAGCGGATTGGCGCTGGCAGGATCGTGCAACATTTGGATGAGCCTCGCACCTATGCGGCGGACGGTCAGCGAAGCTATCGTGTGGCCTATTCGCGGGATGAACGCGAGCTGGGCATCGAGGTGGACCTGATGGAGTGGCGCCTGCTGCGTCGGTGGACCCAGGCTGGCGAGGTCGGCTGGCCAATGCTGGAGTCGCCCTTTGCGCGCCAGGAGGTGGATGGTGAGGTCGAGTTGGAAGGTGCTACCGTTCAATGTACCTGTGGACCGGTCTGGCTGGCGAAGTCGCCCACGGGTGACTGCTGGATCGCCGGCTATCTTGGTCTACAACCGGCAACGATGCACCTCACGACGCCGGATGGTTCAGCCAGCGTGGAGTTGAATGGACCAGATGTCGTGGTCATGGAAAATGGCGTGATCAGGTCCGTGGCCGAATGAAGCGGGTGTGCGAAGCGACACCATTCCACGCCGAGCGATGTCGCTATTGAAATTCGCGTACCTTCGCGTAGATTCGTGGATCGCTCTTCAAGTAGCCCGACACAGGTTTTTTCAAAGGAGAAACAATGAGCGCTGTGGCAGAGAAGATCTTTGACTATGGAACACCGGATGCGTATCCGGCGGACCTCTATCAGTATGACGGTGTTGCATCTGGCGTGGACGATTTTGCCAGCATCGGAGCGCACGAGATCGCCACGTTTCACGAGCAGGGATTCTTGGTCGTCCAAAACGCATTCAGCACAGCCGAGGTGGATGCTACGCTAGCCGGCCTGCTGCATCTGATTGGCGGCGGCAACCCGGACTTCTCCGGCGTCATGTTTGAGCATGCGGCCAGGGACCAACCGATCGATGACATGCCAGCAGAGCAGAAGCAGGACTTCGTGCGCAAGTTTATGTGGTTTGTGGACTTTGATGAGCGGCTCTCTGCTTTGGCCCACCACCCGGCATTGATCGACGTGGTCACGCGGCTGATGGGTGAATCGCCCGTCCTCTTTCAAGACATGGCGCTGCTCAAGCCCCCACGTATTGGCCGTGAAAAGCCGTGGCACCAGGACCACGCCTATTTCGAACTGCCGCTGGAGACAACCGTGGTCGGCGCCTGGATCGCGCTCGACCCGGCGACCGTGGAGAATGGCTGCATGATCGTCGTGCCCGGATCCCATCGCCAGGGGCCGGTGGTGCACTTCAAACGCCGCGACTGGCAGATCTGCGACACGGATGTAAGAAACCGCGGCGCTCTGGCCGTTCCGCTTCGACCTGGTGGTTGCCTGCTCTTCCACAGCCTGATCCACCACGGCACGCCCAACAACAACTCTGGCCTGCGTCGCCGCGCGGTGCAGTTCCACTATCGTCCGGTCAGCGCGCCGAAAACAAGTGAGGAACAGCGGCTGGCTATCTTTGGCGAAGAAGGCAAGGGCGTGACCTGCTAAACCTGATTGCTCAATTCATCCGAAACCACGGAGTACGCGGATGGCACGCAACCGCCTCTGTGTACTCCGTGAGATTCGTGGTTGAATGAACAGATACTTCTGATTCTGCGCCGGAGGCAACGAAATCATGCGCCTGAAATGTCTGAGTTGCGAAGCGTTGGCCCGCCTGGTCTACCATGCGCGCACATTCGCCCCATGTGGTGGATGTGCAGTTGTTCAAGCTAGGCCTCCACAATCGCCCGTCCGACCTGCGCGCTCGCCTCCAAGCGGAGATCGAGGCAACCTCCGCCGACGAGTACGACGCGGTTGTGCTGGCCTACGGTCTCTGTGGGCAAGCCACTTTGGGCTTGAGGGCTGGTCACGTACCTCTTGCCATCCCGCGCGCCCATGATTGCATCACCCTCTTCCTGGGTGACCGGGCGCGCTACAAGGACCAGTTTGAAAACCAGCCGGGAACCTACTGGTACGTGACCGACTACATCGAGCGCCATGATGGTTCCGGCGTGGCGCTTGGCTCGTTTGGCGAAAGCGACATCTCGACGGTTTATGATGAGTACGTGGAAAAGTTTGGCCAGGATAACGCCGACTACTTGATGGAGGTGATGGGGGCGTGGCAGAGCCACTACCAACGCGCCGCCTTTATCCAGATGGGCGTTGGCGACAGCGATCAGGTCGAGGAGTTTGCGCGAGGTCAATCGGAGCGGCGCGGCTGGATGTTCGAGCGGGTGGCGGGAAATCTTGTGCTGATCCGCCGACTCCTGGATGGCGACTGGAACGAGGATTTTCTCGTGCTACAACCATCGCAGCAGATCGCGATGACCTATGATGACGATGTGATCGGGTGTGCGTTGCTGGGTCGCCCAGCCTAGTTTCCCCAGTCCACCATCTGTTCGGCAGCAAATCCATACTCAAAATCCAGGTTGATGGGTAGTCTGCGCTGCTGCGTACCATCGCCGCGCATGACCCATACTCCCCATTTCCGCGTTGTTCTGGCCATCCCGATTGCTTAGAAAAACGTATATGGTTGCCTTGCGGATTCCAGGCTGGTGAGACGTTGCTGGGCAACGCAGGAACAAGCGTCGTCGCCGGACGAGTCAGCGCGGTCAGCCCAGAGCCATCAGGATTGAGGGTGTAGATCTCCCAGTGGCTTGCCTCGCGCTGCTGAAAGATGATAGGCCCGCCATCCTGACGCCAGTCCGGGTCTTCCTCATACTGTTTCAGGATGTCGAAATAGATCAGCTCCGTCTCCGCCTGGGGTTCGTCGGCGGTTCGCTGGATGCCCGATTTGGATTGATAGACGATGCCGGAATCGCTCCAGTCTGGGGCCACGGCTGTGTCCAGCGACACAAGGTCGCGATAATTCTCGCCGTTGAAATCGACACGCGCCAGTTTCCACTTACGCTCCTTGATCAGCGGAAGGTGACCGAAGTCAAAACCCGGGCGCTGACCATTGAACCAGGACTCCGGGAAACAGCGCCCATCCCCCTGTTTGCGACATTCCAAGTAATCGTCGCCCCGCGAGAAGACAATCCAGTTTCCGTCTGGACTCCACTTCGGTGAGCGAAAAAGCTCGCGCTCGCCAAAGATGTTGCGCTCATTCTGCCCGTCGATATCGATCAGATAGAGGCCATGCTCGCCGCCATCGCGGGTGAAGGCCACCGTCTTGCCGTCGGGGCTGAGCGCGGGATCGATGCCGGTCGTCAGCTTGCGCAACTGGCCCGAAACCATGTCGAAGAGGTAAATATCGCCGCCAATCTGTGTTTGGAAAACGAGCTTACCGTAAAGGCCGGTGACGCTCTTCTGATTCTGGGGAGCGTGCTTGGGCGTTGCTGCCTTGCCCAAATCGTTGGACGCCGGGCTGGTGGCTGGAGCGTCATTTACCTCTCTGGAAATCGGCAGCTCCACGACCGGCACATCCAGTTCGAGATAGGCCGCGGTGGCCCAAGCCAGACCGCCAGGAATGGCTGGCGTTCTGAGCAGCAGCCATTCTCCGCTTCCATCCCGCCCCAGGACCGTAAAGAGATCGCCCGGCTCGGCTTTGGCCAAGATGCGCTGCTCTGTGCCTGGGCCGGCGCGCAGGTTCAGGCGTGAGTCGATCGCGCCAACGCGCGCTTTGGGTTTGCCCTCTTCGACGATCTCCGGGTTGATCGATTTGGCTGCCACGGCCGCAGCCGCAGGCACTTCGACAGGCTCGACGACTGCGGCAGGCGTAGCGGTCGCAGTGGGCAGGCCAGCGGCAACCACAGGTGTTGGCGGTGCGGGTGAAATGTCCACCGCCCTTGCAGGCAGAACCGATGGTCTCACAATCATGAGAGCATCGGCGCTGACCCATCCACTGACGCCATTTTCGGCCTGGACAAAGATCCAGCGAGTGTCATCCGACCGCTCGGATGCAACCAGTCGCGCACCCTGTTTGAGTTGGCCCAACAACGCACCATCTTGCTCGCCCCAAACATCCGCTCCGCCTTTTGCCGCGATGGCAGTCAGCAGCGCACGGGTCGGGATCAGCGTTGGGGTTGCGGTTGGTGGCGTGTAGGCGAGTCCACTGGCGGCAACTGCCGCGCCCCGTGCTGCCCCTGCCCGCACAGACTCAGCGTTGGCGTCGCTGTTTGCGGCTGCAAGCTCCGTTGCTATGGTCTCCTCCCCGGCGATTTCGGCAGCGATTCGGCGCGCTGTCTACATTGGCCTGTCCATCGCCCTGGAAAGCAGCGCCGATTGTAGCGACCAAGCCATTCAGGCTGGTTGCCGTCTCGCCAAAGAGCCGCGCTGGCAATGTTTGCAAGCTGGGTGTAAAAAGCCAGCCAAGAACGAGTAGCGTCACGATGATGGCTGCGCCGCTACCCAACAGCAATCGACGCTGTCGCGTGCCGTTGGGTGGGGAAGAATTGTTCATCACGATTTGCTTGTCACTATCTTGTATGGGCGTTCAACTGGACGAAGGCAGTGTAGAGCCGCGCAGCGCACTTGACCTCATGATCTGCTACATCGACGGCGCGGCTGGTGGCGCCTATTCGGAAGCCGCGGCTTCGGCGACAAAGTTGGCCGACGCTGTCATCCCGGGCCGCACTGCGGAGAGGTCGTCATCGGTCAGAATGATGGTGACGGGGAAGGTCACAAATCCCGTGCCAGATTCGCTGGTCGGTGCGATCTTTTCGACAATGCCTGCGAACAACAGGTCTGGCAGCGCATAGATCGAAACTTCCACGCCCTGGCCGATATCGATCCGCGAGATATCCTTCTGTTCCACGTTCACGATCAATTTGATGTCCGACATCTCGGCCAGCGTGGCAACGTCGGAGCCTGCGCTGATCTGTTCGCCTGGATCGACGGTTACATCGAGCACCGTGCCCGCAATGGGCGAGAGAACAACCGCCGCGCCCAACGCTTCTTTGGCTTCATCCAGGCTAAGCAGCGCCTGTTGTACGCGCAGTTCCGCCGTGCGTTCGTCCGCGTCGCTCTCTTCGGTGACCCTGGCCAGGCTTGCCTCGGCAGACGCGACTTGGGCCAACGCTCCGGCAAGCTCGGCGGGGGTGGGCTTCTTGCGCAGTTCGTTGAGGTTATGCTGCGCCGATTGGGCCGCGCTGAGCGCCGACTGGAGGTCGGATGCGTCGGCAGGCCGGTTGAGCTGCTCGAAGGCAGCTTTGGCAGATTCCAGGTCGATGGTTGCTTTCTGCAGGTGTCGGCTGCTGCCGAGGCCGCGGCTTCCGGCAGCCAGGCGATCTTGTCGTATTCGCGCTGGGCGGCCTGTACGCTGACTTCAGCCTTGGCCAGATTGGCGCGCGCCTGATTGAGCTCGGCTTCGGTCGGGCCGGCCTTCAACTCATTGTAGCGCGACCAGGCGGAGGCAGCCGCGTTTTCCGATGACTCCAGCTGTTCCTGCGTTGGACCGCGCTTGACCACAGCCAGATTCTCCTCGGCCAGCAGAAGATTGGCCTCGGCCAGGGCGATGTCGCTCTCATCTATGGCCTTGCCCGCCTCTTCAAAGGCGATGCCCGCGGTCTCTACATCGATCTCGGCGCGGGTGACGGCCCGCTCTAGATCCGCCGTATCCAGCGAAACCAGCAGATCGCCGACCTTCACTGAATCGCCGATGTCAACGGCAACTTCAGATACTTTGCCGCCCGCCTCCATCGACACCTTGTACTCCCTGGCCAGTTCCACACGACCCACGGCATTCACCGGCAGGCCCTGTTGCGCGGCCGCGCCGCTCTGTTGGGTCACGGCTTCTTGCTGGCCGCTGACCGTCAGTGCGCCGATCTGCTGTGGTTGTTCATCAAATCGTGGGTCGTTTTCAAGCGCGCTACACGATACGAGCATCGCGCTGGCTGTCAGAAAGATGGCAAGCGTCAAGAGGTGAATGCGACCTAAAGTGGATTTCATGGTGGGCTCCCCGTCGTCGAAATGTGTGGGATGATGACTGTGGATGTGGCCGATGATCTGTCTAGGGTAGATGAGAGTGGTTGGGCCAAAAGAGCAGGGTAAGCATACCATTGATGGGCTTTCGTACGCAAAGGTATGCGTTGTGAGAAGGCATCTCTCAAGGTGCGCATCCCGATTTTGGACACACGTCTTCCCCATCGCGACTGCCATGACGAGATCGATGCTGGGGTGCGCCCGCGCAGCGCTGAAGTTCAGTGGCTGCCAGAAGGGGATGGTATAATCAGACCGTCGTCCAAGGCGAGGGGATCGAGGTCGTATCTCTTGAAAGCACCATTGAAAGTACCATTGAAAGTACCATTGAATGTAAATGTAGAAGCACACGCAGGCGAAGACAGAGGTGTCTATGTCGTCGTTGCCGGGCATCTTTGCCTGGATGTGATCCCCACTTTTGACCCGATGGGGGACAGCTCAACCTCAGCGCTTGCGCCGGGTCGTCTGTTGCATGTGGGACCGGCGGTCACCTCGACCGGTGGCGCAGTCTCCAACACGGGTCTGAGCCTGCACCGGCTTGGCACGCGCACGCGGCTGCTCGGCAAGCTGGGCGACGACCTTTTTGGCCACGCGATCCTGGACATCGTCAAGAGCTACGATCCTGGGCTTGCCTCTGGCCTGATCGTGGATCCGGCGTTGCAAAGCTCCTACACAATCGTCATTAGCCCACCCGGTCAAGACCGAAGCTTCTTGCATTGCCCCGGCGCAAATGATGCGTTCAGCGCAGATGATGTGGGGGAGGACGCGCTGGCGTCGGCGCGGCTGTTTCACTTTGGCTACCCACCGCTGATGCAGCGTATGCACAGTGACGGCGGCGCGGAGCTGGCCAGCCTTTTTCGCCGTGTGAAAGAGGCCGGTCTGACGACATCCCTGGATATGGCCGACGTGGACCCCCCTTTCACCGGCCGGTCGCGTCGATTGGCCGGCGCTGATGGCGCAAGTGCTGCCATATGTGGACCTCTTCTTGCCCAGCGTAGAGGAACTGCTCTTTATGCTGGAACCCCTGCGTTTCCACTCCATCGTGACAGAATCCAGGCCAGGGGGCGTCATGGCCCATCTGGACGGCGCGCTGTTGAGCGAACTCGCCGGACGGGTGCTGGAGATGGGCGTGGCCGTGGCTGGGCTGAAGCTCGGTGAACAAGGGCTGTACCTGCGCACGACTGGCGACCGAGAGCGCCTCGCCAAGACGGGACGGGTGGCCCTGTCCGCCGCGGAGTGGTTGGACCGCGAACTCCTCGCGCCGGCGTTTCAAGTGGAGGTTGTGGGCACGACCGGCGCGGGCGACTGTGCGATTGCCGGCTTCATCACAGCCTTGCTCCACGGCTTGCCACCGACCGACGCGATGGTCAGTGCAGTCGGCGCCGGCGCATGTAATGTCGAGGCCGCGGATGCGTTGACCGGTGTGCCGACTTGGCAGGCGCTACAAGCGCGTATCCATTCTGGCTGGGAACGACGGCCCCCGAAGGTACCGTTGAAAGGGTGGCAACGGCGACCGGATGGCGCCATCTGGTCTGGCCCATCTAGCTATAACTCGACATAATCCTTGGGCCTGCCGCGCCAGCCCGACCCGCACAGGCCCCGAAGCAGGCCCCTTCTTGGAGAATGGCATGAAACGTTCAGAGATCAATCAAATCCTTCGCGAGGCAGATTCGTTCATCCGCAGCCAAGGTTTTTTTCTGCCTCCATTTGCCTATTGGAGCCAGGCTGAGTGGCGCGCCCAGGGTGATGCCGCCCAGGAGATTGTGGAGAAAGGCCTGGGCTGGGACATCACCGATTTTGGCTCTGGCGACTTTGCCCGCGTCGGCCTCTTCCTCTTTACTTTGCGCAACGGCGACATCGCCGCTTTGAAACAAGGCAAGGGCAAGCTCTACGCCGAAAAGCTGCTCATTGTGGATGTGGGGCAGGTCACGCCGATGCACTTTCACTGGCTGAAGACCGAAGACATTATCAACCGGGGTGGTGGTGCGCTGGTCGTCAAGCTGGCCAACTCCGATGAACGGGAAGGGCTGGCTGCAGGCGACGTGCGGGTGCGACTGGACGGCGTGGAACGCATCGTGCCGGCCGGTGGCACGGTCACATTGCAGCCCGGCGAAAGCATCACCCTGGAGCCTTATTGCTATCACGAATTTTGGGGCGAAGGCGCCCGCGTGCTGGTCGGCGAGGTTTCGACGGTCAACGACGACGCCAGCGACAATCGGTTCCTGGATGGCGTGGGCCGCTTCCCAACCATCGACGAGGATGAAGAGCCGCTCTATTTGCTGGTCGGAGATTATGCGCGCACAGGTCTGGTAGAGAAGGGCGCATGATGAATCGGCGTGTGTTGATACTGCTTTTGCTCGCGTGCGCAGTGGTGGTTGGCGTCGCGGTCGCCTGTTCAAACGATGACGCTGATTCCAACCCGACCGTGGAACAACTCAGCGGGCGGATGCTGCTTTGGCACACATGGCAGGAGCAGGACGCAGAGGTGTTGACCGATGTGCTGGCCAAGTTTAGCGAGCTACATCCCGAAGTCCTGCTCCAGGAACAAGCCTTTCCAGATCGCGAGACCATGTTGGAAGATTATCGCAAGGCGGTCCGCGCAGGCCTGGGTCCAGACCTCTTGCTTCTGAGCAGCGAACCGGATGATTGGATACGCTCGCTTGTGCTGGACGACCTGATCGTTCCCATCGATGAATTCATCGACCCAGAGCGCATCGAGCGATATATTCCGGCCGCTGTGGAGATGGTGCGCTATGACGATCAGCTCTACGGTTTGCCCCAATCGGTCGACACGATGGTGCTCTATTTCACAGAAGACACTGTCGAGAAACCTCCCGCGACCCTCGACGAGTTGCTGGTCGAGGCCAACAAGGGCGTGCCGGTCTATATCAGCATCGGCTTCGAAGATGCGTACTGGGGGATGTCGGGCTATGGCGGCAAGCTCTTTGACGAGGAATTCCGCGCGATCCTCGACCAGGGCGGCTTTGCCAATTGGCTGGCATGGCTGGCCAATGCACGTAGTGCGCCTGGATTGGTCATGGATTCAAACCGCGATGTCCTGCGCGAGCGTTTTCCAAAGCTCCGATGGCCCTGCGTATTATGTGGGTCCAGTGAGCGAGTTGGGCCAGCTGCGCGAGGCGATGGGCGGCGACGGCGCGGTTGGAATCGCAGCCTTGCCTGCCGGTCCCTACGGTCCCAGCAGTCCTGTGCTGAACATAAGCGCAAATCTCTTTAGCCCGGTCTCTTCGCCAGACCAACGTAATATCGCCGTCGAACTTGCGCAATTCCTCTCCAATCAGGAGCAGAGCTTCAGCTTTGCTCGCCAGTTGAACAAGATGCCGGCCAACAGCCGTGTTCGCATCAACCCGCGGCTGAACCCGGAACTGGCGGTCGCGGTCGCCCAATCGCGCGGTGCGCTTCCATTGCCAAACGTTTCAGAAATGGATGCCGTTTTTCCAGCAGTGGCTGGCAGCTATGCGCAGGTGCTGGAGGCAGGTGAGGATCCGGTAGAGGTTGCGGCGGATATAACAGAGGAGATCAACACGGCCAATGGGATTGGGCCGGCGCCACGGGAAGTGGGGGTCTGTTCGACGATGGGCACGCTCAATGTGCTGCACAGTCTGGAGGGTCCGGCGGCTGACGCGCTCGCTCGCTTTGCGCGTGAATATTCGTATCGCTGCCCGTTAGTAAACATAATGCTACAGTACTCGCCTGCAGACGATCTGCCGAACGACTTGATTCCTGATGACAATCAGGGGGAAGAAGCAACGCACTTTGACCTCTTGCTTGGGCCGCACATTTGGTCACAACGATTGCTCGATAGCGATCTGATTCGACGCTTGCCGCAGACGACAAATTCCGATCAGATGCAACGCTATTTCCCGCGCGGCCTGGATGCCTTTCGAGTCGATGACGACATCTTGGGCGTGCCAGATTCCCTAAACGTGCCTGCCCTTTACTACAACAAGACGCTGGTCGAGACCCGGCGCAGACACTGAACGAACTTGAGGCGCAGGCCGCCGGCGGATTGCCCATGGTCTTCGACACACGCTTCGAACAGGCCTTCTGGGGTGTTGCAGATTTTGCGACCGAACCCTTAAATCTGGCGGACCCGGACCAGGTGGATCTCGAGAGCTATCGGGCGTGGGCCGCATGGTTGAAGGAGCTCGCCCAGTACCCCACGGTGCAGTTGAGCGACGACGAGCAGGCGGTTTACCAGAAGTTCATCAGCGGTGAAATTGCCTATCTGGTAGCGGGTCCCGACATGTACACGGAGATCGAGGCGGGCTTTGCGGAGAATCCCCAAATGGGTGAAGGTGCGTTGGGGCGTGGTCAAGCTGCCCGCGGGACCAGAAGGGGATCCCGGGCCGTTTATGACCGTCGATGGCTGGATGTTTTCATCGCAGTTGTCGGAGGAAGATTCATCGCTGGCGTCGGATTTCGTTACCTTCGTGACAAATGCCGACAACCAGACCGCCATGATCCGCGCCGCCGAGCGCGTTCCCGCCAATACAAATGTCGAGTCGCTTCAATTTCCCACGACTGTAGCTTTCCTGGATTCCGCCCAAAACACCTATCTGGCGCCGGCGTTGGGCGAGGAACAGCCCGCTCTGGAGGTGGGCCGGGACGCGTATCGAACCGAACTCGAGAGCGTCACCGTTCCGGCGGACGAGACTGAGAGTGGCGCAGAGAGTGCGGCTGAAGAGGACACAGAACAACCGGAAGATGCCGCACCCAATAACGACAGTGTACAGGAGTAACTGAGCGTGAGTGAACAACCTGGCAACCAGGTGATCTTTGATCTCCTGGATACCCTGCTATTGCTGATTTTCCGACCCGTTGTGCAGCGTCAGTTGCTTGCATTTGGGATTGTGGTCCTGCTGGCATGGCTTCTTCCCATCCTCTTTGACCGCGCCCTTCAGCGCCTAAGCCGCGGCAAGTTGGATGCCAAGCTGCGATCGCGCTCCGATTCGGGCGTCTGGTGGCGTCGTCTGCTGCGCGCCGCGAATGCGGCTGAATATACATTTTTCCCCATCCTGGGCCTGCTTCTGGGCAACCTGGCCATTGGCATCTTCAGAAGCCAGGGTTGGCTCTATGGTCTCATCGAGCAGTTGCTGCCATTGTTCTGGCTGTTGCTCGCCTATCGGCTGCTGGTTGCGTTGCTTCACACCGTATTTGATGATGGCGCTGCGCGCACCTACCAGAGTCGATACCTCGGTCCCAGTTTCTTGATCCTGGTGATCGTCAACGTCTATCTGGGCTTCGCTGGCACAATTCGCTTCGCAGAAGTCGAGCTCTTCCAGATGTTGGAGACGCCGATCACGCTCCGCTCGGTCTTCGTTGCGCTAGTCGTTCTCTACGCCTTCTTTGCCGCTGCGTGGATCCTGCGCGATGTGCTCAACCACTACTTCGGCTCGCATCCAGAGACCGATGTGGGTGTAGCCAACACAGTCAATATCGTCAGCTATTACACCATCATTGGCGCTGGCATTCTGGTCTCGCTGAATATCGTCGGCTTCCAACTCTCCGCGCTGCTCATCGTCTTTGGCGGCCTCTCCGTCGGGATCGGTTTTGGCCTCCAGGAATTGGTGGCCAACTTCATCAGCGGCATCATGCTGCTCTTCGAGCAATCATTGCGCCCGGGTGACATCATCGAGGTGAGCGGACAGCGCGGCATGGTGAGCAAACTCT
>JAAUPU010000197.1 GCA_012032975.1 Caldilineaceae bacterium
GCGCGGGTTCAGCGAGCTAAAGGGATCCTGGAAGATCATGCGCATTTCACGGCGCAGCGGCTTCATCTCGTTCTGGGTCAGCTTGGTCACATCAATGCGCGTTCCGTCCGGTTTGCGATACCAGACTTCGCCGCCCGTCGGGTCATATAGACGCAGGATCGAGCGCCCGGTGGTCGTCTTGCCGCAGCCGCTTTCCCCCACAAGACCCAGGACCTCGCCTTCGCGCAGCGAGAAGGTGACGCCGTCAACCGCCTTCACATGGGCAACGACCTTCTGGAAAAATCCAGCATGGATCGGGAAATGCTGTTTGAGGTCGTTGACTTCGAGAATGATGTTGTCCGTGCTATTCGGCATTCTTGCGTTCCTTCACCTGAAGCGTCGTTTCTTCCATGAGGATATCGGCGTCGTCCCAACCCTTCCATTCCATCAGTTGCTGGAAGGCGCGACGATAGAGCAGCCGCACATGCACAGTCGCCAGTTGCCCGTCGGCGGTCGCTTCTTCTGCACCAAGCGCGCCTTCGCTGGTTGGGACTTGGAACGCATAGTGACTGTGGTCGGTGGCGAGCGCAGCCAGGCGCGTATCCTCGGCAATGCGCACGGGCCGCCAGATGGCGCCTGTTGGCATTTCACCCGTCCATTCGTCCTGTAAAATCTTTGCATACGCCCGCCCCGGTTCGCCGACCAGGTCGCCGGCCCACTCCGGCAGAATGGGTCCACTCTCCAAGGCGAGCAGATTGCCCTCTGCGTCTCTGGCTTCTACCACCAAGATGGCATGGCGCAGAGGCGAGTCCGTGGGCACATGATGGCCTGTGGCGTCGTTGGTCACCGCGACATCCACCAACAACTGACTGCCGGTGATCTGCGCGGTGGCGCTCAACGTGACTGCGTCCTGCAACAACTCCTCGCTGAGCATGCGATGGTTGTGAACCTGCTCCGGGTCGCGAATCACGCCGCCCTGCGAGGGATAGGCGAAGAAGTCGGTGTCGCCAGCGCGCATGTGGCAATCCTGGCAGGTCTGTCCATTCTCTGGGTCGCTGTAGGGACTTTCCAGCCATTCGCTGAATGAGCTGTAGACCAACACGCCGCCCTTCACATCCATGTTGCCGACCACCACACCGCCGAGGATGCCATAGTGACAGCCGGCGCAGAAAGCGCTCTCCTCTTGCAACGGGAGATAGACATCGCGCGGCTCCGGCACATCGGTGCGGGCAATGTCATCGACCGGCCCAAAGATGAGGTCATGACCTTCACCGGGGCGATAGAGCTTGTAGGAGAGGATGCCGGGCAGATCCGGATAGGGCAGTCCAGTCTTTTTGTTGAGGTAACTTTGGCCGATCTTGTGGCAGAACTCGCACGAGATACCCTCAGCCGCGTCGCCTTTCAGATCAAGCGGGCTGACCCCAGGATCCAGGATTTGGCCGGCAAAGGAGGCGGTCGAATCTTGATGACAGCCTGACCAGCCACAGTTTTGGACATTGGGTATCTTGGCGGCCATCGGCGTGTGACAGGTGGCGCAGTTGCCAGAAATCGTCGGGAAGTCCAGTTTGAATCCGGGGCCAAAGTAAGGTTTGCTCAAGTCTGGCGGCAGCGGCACACCCAAGTTGTCCTTTTCGACCGGCGGGCTTTTGTTGCCATCGACATCCACACCGGCATACATGGTCAAGAAGCGCGGGTTGACGGCAGACTGGGAGTGGCCGTCTGCCTTCCATTCCGGGTAGGAAGTGTGGCACGCGCCGCAGGCAGCCGACCCTTCCACACCGTTCTCCTCGAACCAGTCGTACTCGTAGTTGTCAGTCTGAAAGTGAGGATTGAGCGTGATCGTGACCGATTGGGTCGCCGTATTCCCCCGACCGGGCGTGATGGCGGACCAGCCGATGTAGTGACCGGTTGCCGATGCGGTGATCGTGATGCGCTCTTGGGCGGTGAGGCCGATCAACTCGAACTCTCCCTCGCCGTTGGTGGTGGTCATATTTTCGGTGGCTTGGATGCGAACCCTGGCCCCTTCGACGGGACCGTCAGCGTTTTGCACGGTCCCCACGATGGAGATAGGCTCTGGCTCTGGCTGTGGGGTGGCGAGGATTTGCGGCATCGGTTTCCGCAGCGGAGAAATGCTGTGAGATGCAGAGGTTGGCGATCCCAATGCCAGCAGCGCGAGCGCCGCATTGGCCAGTGCAAAGAGCAGAACAAGCACAAATGTAGAAAGTTTCATAGACAACCAGGTCAAAGAATCGAGTACGGGTCAGCCGCGTCGCGCAGACCATCGCCAAGGAGATTGAAGCCCAGCACCGCAGAGATGATAAAAAGCGCCGGCGCCATGATCCACGGCGTCTGCCCCAGGGTGCGCAAATTCTGGGCATCCTGCATCAACAGCCCCCAGCTCACCAGCGGGCGTTGAATCCCGATGCCCAAGAAACTGAGGAACGCCTCGGCCAGGATGATGCCGGGAATGGTCAGCGTGAGCACGACGATGATATGACTGAGCGTGTTGGGCAGGAGATGCAAGAAGACGATGCGCCGATCCGAGGCGCCCATCTCTTTGGCCGCGAGGACAAAATCGGTCTCGCGCAGCGCCAGCACCTTGCCGCGCACCTCGCGCGCCAGGGTGGTCCACGACAGAAGCGCAAAGATCAGCGCCATGATGATAAAAACTCGGAACGAGTCCCAGGTGCGCGGGATGATCGCGGCCAGCGAAAGCCAGAGCGCCAGTTGGGGAAAGGCGGTAATAAACTCGACAAAACGCTGGGTCACGTTGTCAAACCAACCGCCGCGATAGCCAGAGTAGACACCCACCACGGCGCCGATAAAGACGCTGATCAGGGCGCCGAAAACGCTCATGGTCAGCGAGATGCGACCCGCCTCGCACGATTTGCCCCACAAGTCTGCGCCCAGTTTGTCCGTGCCCAACAAATAGATTTCGGCGCCTTCTTCAACGCCAAACAGATGCAGGTCCATGGGGATCAAGCCCAGGAGCTTGTACTCCCATCCGCGCACAAAAAAATAGATTGGGTACGGTTGGGATGTGTCATATCCCCAGGTTGGCAGGAAGGTCTTGGGATCGACCTCGACCACGGATGGATAGACAAAGGGGCGCAGATGAAAGTTGCCCTCTTCGTCGATGAAATGGATGTGGGTTGGCGGAATAAAAGAATTCTGTGCGTTGGTCATGCGCAGCGGATAGGGCGCAAAGAACTCGGCAAAGAGCGCCAACAGGCTGAGGACGACGACGAACAGGCCACCGATGATCGCCGGCTTGCTCTTGCGGAAACGTCCCCACACCAGTTGGGAATAGCTTTGGCTGTGCGAGACTTTTGCCCCTACCATCGCGTCAGCCGACATATCAAAAACTTCGTCAGCCACGATTTCGCTAGTCATAATAATTGCGGATCCTCTAACAGACGGGCGTGCTGAATGGAATGGCCGGGTCCAAAATGCGATCGGGAGCCGGTCTTGTCAACCGTTGGGAACAGGGCCTGGGGTTAGCTGTAGCGGATGCGAGGGTCGAAGATGGCCAACATGACGTCTGCCAGCAGATTGCCCAAGACGATCAGCGTGGCCAACATCAGGAGCGCCCCTGCCGATAGGTAGATATCCTGGGTCGCCAGTGCTTGCAGCAGGATCGGCCCCAGCGTTGGAATGCCCAACACAATCGCGGCTTCCAATTCGCCCTGCACCATGTACGGCAAAACCGTGCCTTGATAGGCGATCATGGGGTGCAGCGAGTTGGGCACGGCGTGGCGGTTCATGACGCGGTTTTCGCTCAGCCCCTTGGCGCGGGCGGTTGTCACGTATTGGGCGCTTAGCACATCTAGCAAATTACCGCGCATCACGCGCATGTTGCGGGCGACGCCTCCCAGACCAGCGATCAGGATCACAGGCCAGATATGCCGCGTCAGATCCAGGAACTTGTTGATCGACCAGGGCGCAACCGCATATTCTGGCGAGAAGAAGGAGGTGATATGGTGTTGGTCGAAGGTGAAGACCAATAGGTAGAGCAGAACCAGTGCGATAAAAAAGCGCGGCAATGAGGTCAGGATAAAGGCGATGATGCTCAGAATATTGTCCGCCGTGCCATATTGGCGCGGCGCCACATAGATGCCAGCCGCGATGCCCACAATGGACGAAATTGCATGGGCCAACAGAGCCAACATGATGGTCTTTGGCAGTCGATCCAGGATGATCGCGCCGGCGTCGGTGCGGTAGGCAAAGGAGTAACCGAACTTGCCCTCCAGAACGATACCTTTGACCCAGGTCAGAAATTGCAAGTAGATGGGCTGATCCAGTCCATATTGGGCGCGTACCAACTGGGTCATCTGTTCCGCCGTCTCCTCCGTCATGCCCCCCGTCTGGATCAGGAACTGTTTATACGTGGAGGCAAAGTCACCTGGCGGCAACTGAATGATAAAGAACGAAGTGATCGCAATGGCGATGATGACCACGACCGAAATCGCCAGCCGACGCAAGATATAGTTGACCATCGATTAGTTCTCGCCCTCTCGGCAAAGGAAATGGGCATGGGGACACTACATTCCAGCATTGTCGTTGGGACAAATATCCCGCGGGCCGCGCCATCTGCGACACCCGCGGGATATTCATGCCTCCCCGACCGAGAAGGAAGGATCTCTTCCCGGTCGGCAGACCACTGGGTTTCTAGTTGTTATACACAGGTAGCGTGTTCGGACGCACCTGCTCCTTGTGCTCTTCGGCCGGCGTCCAGATGGCTTCGGACATCAACACATCCTCGACCCACTGGTACATGCGCGGTGGGGTGCCGCCGGGCACATTCTCGAAACGCTTGGCCAATGCCAGACCCTTGCGACCGATGAAGGTGCCGATGACGTAGTTGTGGAGTGTGAAGATATAATTGTACTGGTTGAGCAACTCCTTGCGAGCTTCAGGATCCTGCTCCTTGCAGTAGGCGGTGATCAGGTCCACCAATTCCTGCTCCCAGTCGCGCAGCACGCGTGGCTCGTCGCCTTCTCGGTTCCATCCTGGGGTCTGAGGAGTCATGGGCGCCATATTGGTGCAGCGCGTGAACGGCAGCAAGAAGTCGTCTGAACGGACAATACGCATATCCCATTCGCCGCTGGTATTGACCTCTGTGCCGGCCTGACTGGTGAGGGGACGTGCATTCACCTTGATGCCGACTGTCTCCAACATCGCCACGATCTGGTCGCCAACGAACTGGCTTTCCTGGGCATCTTGCGACGTATTCATGCCGACAATCAGATCATCTCCCCCTCCGGGCATGTTGAGAATGCCATTGCCATCGGTGTCTTCGAGACCCAACCCGGCCAACAGTTCCTTGGCCCTCTCTACATTATAGGGGTAGTAGACAACTGAAGCCTTGTCAAACTCGGGCGACCCCGGGTAGATGCCGCCGGGGAAAGCGCGCAGGAAGGGGCCGCGCATCAGTGACTGGGCGATGCCGTCTCGGTCGAGCGCGTGGCTAATCGCCTGGCGGAAATCGTCCTCGCGGAAGAGCGTGCGAATGGCGGCGTCGCGCTCGTCCTGCACACCGAGAGACTCAGACTGGTTCAACTCCAGGTTGAAGGCCAAGTCTTCCGGCCCCCAGTTCATGATGAACTCAGCATCGGGCTCCTGGGCGCGGGTCAGTGCTTCCACATATTCGCTGGAGGGATTCTCCAGGTTGGTGTGGTCACAGCCACCGGCCAACGTGCAGAGGGTGCGACCTACGCCGCTGGGGCCTTTCTGGTAGACGGCTTCGTCGATGTAGGGCAATTGGTTGCCGGCTTCATCGACCATCCAGAAGTAGGGATTGCGACGCATGATCAGCAGTTCATCGGTCTTGTATTCGACAGGAACCCATGGCCCCATGGTGACGGCAGGCAGCGCATCGGGCGCCAGCGCATCGGCGAAGGACTTGTAGTCCATGTCGGTGTTGTTCTTGGGGTGGAGCGGCTCCAGCACATGCGCGGGCGAGACGTTGAAGTCGCCTTCATCCATGCTGTAGAAGAGATACTTGGGGAAGGGTTCGGCAAAGGTCCACTTGATGGTGAAATCATCGACCTTTTCCAGCGTCGAAGGCACACCACTGATGGCAAAGCCCTCACCCTTGGGGCCAAACCGAACGACGTTGGGGTCGTTGATCAGGTCTTCCCATGTGAAAATCACATCATCGGCAGTGAAGGGTTCACCGTCAGACCATTTGGCGCCTTCGATCAGGTGCATGG
>JAAUPU010000198.1 GCA_012032975.1 Caldilineaceae bacterium
GCAGCCGCGCCATCGGCTATGATCGGATCCAGCCCAAGCCGATTGTCAACGCGGTGGCCGGTGCCGTGTTGGGGCTGCTCTTTGGCATCGGCTTGGTTCTGCTCTTGACGTGGATGGAATCCGACCTGTTGCGCACCCCGGCCGCGGTGGAGCGCGCCCTGGCCATCCCCGTCCTCGGTGCGATCTCCGGCGGCTCGGAGTCGAAGGAGACGGCGGCGTCCGTTGGTCAGCCAGGGCGAATGGGCGCGCCCAAGACCGCGTAGTCGCGGCCAGAAATTTGGCCGTCCAGCCGGAGAGTTTGCCTCCCCCCTCATCTATCCGCTCGATCCAGCGAGCCAGCCACCTCTTCCCGCGGCTGTTGCTGCTGTTGGTCATCTCGGTCTATATCCTCTACTTCGCCAACCTGACCCTGGTCCGCTATGCGGCTTTTGAGTCGCGCGCACTGGACATGGGCAACTTAAACCAGGCGGTCTGGAACACCCAACAGGGCCGCTGGTTCCACCTGACCAACCAACCCGGCACCGTCAACCGGCTCAGCCTGCACGTCGAACCGATCCTGCTGCCGATCTCCTGGCTCTACTGGATCCATCCTGGTCCTGAAACGCTGCTTGTCTTACAGGCGACCGTGGTGGCGCTGGGCGCGCTGCCGCTCTATCTGCTGGCGCGGCTGAAGTTGCGCCACGAGTGGATCGCACTGGCCGTTGCCGTCGCATATCTGCTCAACCCCTCGATCCAGGCTGCCAACTGGCTCGAATTCCACCCGGTGACGTTGGCGCCCACCTTCCTCCTGGCGACCTTCTATTTCCTTTTCCGCGGCAACAACTGGCTGTACGCCCTCTTTGCCCTCTTGGCAACAAGCTGCAAAGAGGAGATCGGCTTGCTGGTCTTTATGATCGGCGGCTATGCGACGCTGGCGTTGCGACGGGTACGTCTGGGGTTGATCACCATGGTTGCAGCACTGGCCTGGTCGATCTTTGCGGTCTTCGTGGTGCAGAACTTCTTCGCCGCGGGCAACATCCATTGGGGGCGTTACGCCTATTTGGGCGACACGCCGTTGCAGATGGCGACCACGCTTCTCACCCAGCCGGATGTGATTCTCGCCCAACTGCGCGCCGCCAGTGCATCTGGCTACCTCGCCTTGCTGCTCTTGCCGGTTGGTTTCACCGCGCTGCTGGCGCCGGAAATTTTGCTGCTGGCGCTGCCCTCGCTGGCCATCAACCTGCTCGCCGACTTCCCGCCCATGCACCAGGTCGACACACTGATCTACGCCGCACCGATCGTGCCTTTTGTGATGGTGGCCAGCGTCCTCGGCATCGCGCGCTTGAGCCGTTGGTCGCAAGGCTGGCGCTGGCCCAACAGTCAGCCGATCACCTTGAGCGCGGCGGCGGTGCTGCTGCTGGCCGGCGCGCTGGTTGCGCAGGTGCGCTATGGCTATACACCCGTCGGCGGCAACCACCGCACCTTCGCCATCGACGACCACGACCGCGCCGCGGCCGCGCTGATCGCCGCCATTCCGCCGGATGCCAAAGTCTCTGCCCAGGACCGGCTCAACCCCCACGTCAGCGGTCGCGAGACGGTCTACATCTTCCCGCGCATCGACGACGCGGACACCATCTTCGTGGATGTCACCGGTCCCGCGTGGCCCCAACATCCCAACGACCTCAAGACGACGATTGACCAACTGCGCGCAGATGGCTTTGGCATCGCGGCGGCCAGCGATGGCTATCTGCTGCTGAGCAAGCAGGCGACGACCACCACGCTGCCTGCGGAATTCTACCCGGCAGATTTCTACAGCGCCTGGCGACGACCCGACTATCAACCAGCAGACGCGACATCTCTTCTCGAAGTAGATGGCCGTCTGCGCCTGCTCGATTACGCGGTCGAGGCCGATGCCCACGGCGAGCTGGTGGTCAAGCTCTATTGGCAGGCGTTGCAGCCCATCTCGGACGATGTGCGCATCTACATCGCCTACACCGACAGAGACAGCGCCATCCTGCAAGAGAGCCAATTTTATCCGCCGGTCGCGTCGCTGTGGTATCCTACATCGCAGTGGTTGCCGGGCGAGCCGGTCCTGGTGCAGACATTGCCCTGGCGGCTGGAAGAAGACTATTTTGTGTTGATGGTCGGAGCGTACCTCGACGAGGATGGCTGGGCCAATGGCAACCGCCTGCCGCTGACCGCCATCGACCCGACGCTGCCACTTCTGGAGAATGACAGCGTCGCGCGGTTGGATGGCCTCCGTCGGCTGGATGACGGAACCTGGCAAAGCGGAGCGCTCGTTGAATCCGAGCCGGCTGACCGGCTCAACGTAACGTTTGGTGATGAGATCTTGCTGGAAGGCGCAACCCTCGAACAGCAGGCCGTCAGCCCAGGTGAAAACCTGGAATTCAGCCTTCACTGGCGAGCGATCCAGCCACCGATTTTCGATTATGCCGTCTTTGCCCATCTACTGGATGCGGACGGCGCCAAGGTCGCCCAGCTTGACTGGCAGCCTCAAGATGCAATCGGGCGACTGCCCGCCACCGCTTGGATCGTCGATCAGCCCGTCGTGGACAGCCAGTCGATACCGCTGCCCGCCCAATTGCCAGCGGGCACGTATCGGCTGATTGTCGGGCTATACAACTGGCAAAATGGCGTTCGCGTGGCCACGAATGGGCCAGACGCCGGAGCCGACGACGCCGTCACTGTCGCCGTGATTGAAGTGAAGTGAGAAGATGCGATGACCAACCTGATCACATTGACCGACCCGCGTAGCTCGGCGGCCGAAGCCTACCAGAGCCTGCGCACCAACATCGAATTCTCCAGCCTGGAACAGCCGCTGCATTCCCTGCTGGTGGCCAGCCCAGACAACAGCGTTGACAAGAGCGTGGCCATCGCCAACCTGGCTGTGGTCATGGCCCAAGCCGGCGGCAGGGTCGTTCTGATCGACGGCGATATGCGCCTGCCGCGACAGCACGAACTATTTGGGCTGCACAATCAAAGTGGCCTGGCGACCTGGCTTGTCCAGGGCGGGCAGCGCCGTTGCAACAAACAGTCGTGGAAGGGCTTCAGTTGCTCGCCGCCGGACCGACACCCGCCAACCCGATTGCTCTGCTCAGCCAGCCACGCCTGACCGAAGCCCTGGCCGAACTGCGCAACGATGTCACGTACATCCTCTGTGATGCGCCGCCGATCCTGGCGGTCACAGATGCCGCGCTCTGGGCCAGCAAGGTGGATGGCGTCGTGTTGCTGATCAATGCCGGCGCAACCAAACGTGAACATGCCCAGCGCGCCAAGGCCATGCTCGAAAAAGTCCACGCCCACCTCGTCGGCGCAGTGCTGCTCAACGCGGAGAAAGACACCAGCATGTCGGAGTATTACAGCCGATGACGTCGCCCGCCAATGCAACCGTTGCAGAAAAAATTGGTGGCCCCAAGGCGCCGTTGCGCTCACTGCCGGCGCTGGTCGCGGCCATGCGTTCCAGCCAGCCCAACAGCAATCTCACTCCCCATCTTCGCCTCTTCCAGGCTGACCCGCTGGTGCCCATGTATGCGATCACCGGCGACACCGTTGAAGCGGAGGCGGCCTCCGCGGCTCAGGTCGTGCAGGAGATCGCCGAGCGTCTGCGGCGGTTGGCCAACGCCTATGGCGAATGGGTTCGCTTTGACGCCGGCGCCTACTTCGACCTCTTGCCCGCCCAGGCGGATCGACTCGTGCAGATCGTCGAGCGGGTCAATACGGTGCATATCACTCTCTTTGTCGACCCGCTTCTGCCATCGTTCCAGCAAGCCGAAGCCTTTTGGCAGGAACAGTTTTGCTTGGCCTATGCGAGCGCCCGGCTTGAACTTCAGCGCACCGAGCCTCGGCCCGCGGTCGGCTCGCGCTTCTTCAACGAAGTGCAGCCGAAGATGATCGACCACATACAGCGCATCCAACGCGTCATCCACACAACGCGCAGTCTGCTTCAAAACGAACTGAGCTATCTTGCGATGAACGACAGCGAGAGCGAGCGCATGCGCTGGCAACGGGCCTGGAGCCAGGCGCCATCCGTGGGGCTTGACCCCTTCCTGACGCCTGAACTCGACGAAATCCCTTCGCTGACCTTGGCCTTTGACTTTTCGCTGCCGGTCTACCGTCAATCGGGCCGGTTGCGACGGCTGCGTCAGAATCGCCGTCGCCAGGAAGAACGCGCTGCCAACGGGCGCGACCGTGGTCGACGCGCCCGGGGACGACGCAGTTGACTCTTCGACCGCCGCCCACAGCCAGACATCACAAAAAAGAACCGTAAAACAGAGAGATCCTCACAGATCGGAAGTCGTACGCGATGAAAAATCTATTGATCACCGGCGGCGCGGGCTTCATTGGCTGCAATTACGTGCGCTACATCCTGGCCCATCATCCCGATTATTCGGTCACCGTCTATGACAAGTTGACCTATGCGGGCCGGCTGGAGAATCTGCACGCGGTGGCAGCCGACTATCCGGATCGCTATCGCTTCGTTCAGGGCGACATCTGCGATGTGGCCGCGGTCGACGATGCGATCAAGGCCCACGAGATCGATACCATCGTCAACTTCGCCGCCGAAACCCACGTCGATCGCAGCATCCTCAACCCGGACGCATTTGTGCAGACCGATGTCTATGGCACCTATGTGCTGCTGGAAGCGGCGCGCAAATTTGGCAATCTGCGTTATCACCAGATCAGCACCGACGAGGTCTATGGCCATATCGAAGGCAACCGGCGTAGTCTGGAGGAGGAGTGCATGGCCCCGCGCAGCCCCTACGCCGCCAGCAAGGCCAGCGCCGAGCATTTTGTGCGCGCCTACTTCATCACCCACGGCCTGCCGGTGACCACGACCCGCGGCGCCAACAACGTCGGCCCGTTTCAGTACCCGGAGAAGGTCGTGCCGCTTTTCGTGACCAATGCGCTCAAGAACCTGCCGCTGCCGGTCTACGGCGACGGCAAACAAATGCGCGACTATCAATATGTGGGCGACCATTGCGAGGCCATCGATATCGTGTTGCACGAAGGTGTGCTGGGCGAGGCCTACAACGTGGGCACGGGCAGCGAGATGACCAACCTGGAGATGGTCGAAATCCTGCTCGATGAACTGGGCAAGCCACATAGCCTGATCCAGTTTGTGGAAGACCGACCCGGCCACGACCGGCGCTACAGCCTCGATGTGAGCAAAATTCGTGCGCTCGGCTGGGAACCGGAACATTCGTGTGAAGAGGCGCTACGCTTGACCGCGCGCTGGTATGTGGACAATCCAGTGTGGTGGCAGCAAATCCGGGACGGCGAGTTCCAAGATTACTACAACCGGGTATATGGCCAACGTCGTGTGCTTGGATAAGCTGCGAAGTGCTGCGAGCCACCCCCGGTGATCAAGCCACCGTCCAAGGCCTGCTCGAACATGGCCGCTATACCTATTGCGATTTCGGGCTTGAAGACCTGCCCGTAATTTTATCTCGCGATCTTGTCCTGGTGGCGGGAAGACGCGACCATCCGTGGGGCTGCATCGGCATACACCTGCGCGAACGCTCCCACGTTTTGCCAACTGGGGCGCCCGATTATGGCCAATTGCGTTGCGTCGCCATCGACCGGGGTCGCCACCCAAGCCGCGGATTGAGCGATCTACTGACCGGGTTGTTGGCCCTCATAACGCCTTCTACGCACCCGCTCCGCCTGGTCATTTACGGGTCGAATTCATGGCTCAAACTGCCCTTCCTGAATCTCGGCTTCGAGATTGTCGAACGGCTACAGTTTTATCGCCGCCATAATCTCCTGCAATCGTCAGATCGGGCTGAGCTTCCACCTGGCATCATCCTTCGCCCCGTACGGTCCACCGACCTGGAAGCGCTGGCTCAGCTGGATGTCGCCACTTTCGACCCGCTCTGGCACTATGGCGTCGCCGAATTGCAGAGTCTATCCCAACAGGGACCGATGCAGATCGCGGAAGCAAATGGGCAATTGCTTGGTTACTCCGCACTGACCTACAGCCCCTTCGAGGCCCAACTTGTGCGACTCGCTGTCCATCCAACTTCCCAAGGCCGAGGCGTTGGGCGGGCGCTGTTGGGCAATGCGCTGCATGCTGTTCGCGACCTAGGCATTGACGAACTCGCGCTCAACACCCAGACATCCAACACCCGTTCCCAGACGCTCTATCGTTCGTTCGGATTCCGCCCAACGGGAACCATCGCGCCGGTGC
>JAAUPU010000199.1 GCA_012032975.1 Caldilineaceae bacterium
GCGCCGATATCGTCTATCGCAATGAAGAGAGCATCCAGGTCTGTTTCGTCCCAGGAAGCCGTACGAAAAGATCCATCATTCTGACACTTCAACGCTTTCAAGCGGGATGGACTCAGGATAGTTCAGCTCGACCACGCCAAAGGGGTCAACGAAGGGCGCACCCGATGGCTCGGTCGAACCCAGCAACGTTTCGGCCATTACTTCTCTGGCCAGTCGAGGGGACCAGGCAAAACTGGCCACCATATCGGCAAACTGATCCTCGCTGAGGTTTTCGTCGCCCAGGTCAACTTGCCGGATCACACCCAAGATCCCGACCAAGCCCTCGGCTTCCTCCAGCCAGATCATCACTGCTCGACTCTGGTTTTCCTCATCCGTGGCGGTCAGGTAGATGAGATGTTCCACGACTCCGGGTTCGAAGACAGAAGGCTCAACATTTTCCGTCGCCTGGGCAACGAACTCGGTGACAAATTCATCCCATTCCTCGTCGGTCAACGGCATCGGGGCATCCAGGATGTTGTCGTCCACGCCAAAGACGCCGATGGCCGGCAACACACCCATGACGATGCTTTGGTCTTCGGACGGACCGGCGAAGGTCAAGCCGTAGCCATCCGAGTTGTCCACACCATCCAGCAGATAGCCATCGGGCAGCACAATTGAGAAGACTCCCTCATCATCCTCAAAACGCATCTCTGCCTCTGGAGCATCGGCGGTCTCGCCGGCCAGGAAGGCGAGTGCGTCATCGGGCGCCCAATCGACGCTCAGAACGGCATCCCCCAGTTCAAATTCCTGTTCGGGCCACGTATCCTCATTCACGCTGCCGATCGCGGCCATGACCACGCCATCGACCTCCTGCAGATCGACCAGAATGTGGTCGCCGCGGCTCACTCCTTCTACGCTGCGGGTGAATTCTTGCACGCCGCCCAGGCCAGAGTCCAGAATTTCCAGATCTTCGAATACGCCGGCCAGAAACTCGTCGGTAAATGCCAGCCAGTCGGCGGTTGTCGTGATATCCTCTTCGAGCAGCAAAAGGAGGACGCCCAATGCATAGCCGCCATCCTCCTCATCCACAAAAATATAGCCATAGTCATTCATCAGCCCCGTCAACTCTTGCGATGTGACATCCGTAAATCGCAGGACTTCCGGCGTCACGTCGCCTGCGGGGGGCGTGACGCTGAAGAGGCCATTGGGATCTTCAAACGGCACGCCAGCATCCTGGGCCAGGAGCGTGGACGGGATGAAAAGCATCAGCGTCAAGAGCAGCAGGCAAAGTGGGCGCAACGCTCGGTGGCGTGCCGGTGAGGCCAGGGCCAAACTGTACTTTTGGGAGTGCATCATTGTCCCCTTTCGAGTTGGAATCGGTGGAGTATCATCCGCCCCAGTGTACTTCTTCGCCGCCATCGCGTCAACGCGCAGATCGGGCCAAAGGCGCCTACTTCCGAATCATCTTGGCCATTGCAGCAGAACAAAAAAAGAGAAGGCCCGTCACGGGCCTTCTCTTTTGGTTCGACTAACAGCTTTCGTCAGTCTGGGTGATTCGTACTGTCAGATGCTCAAGGGATGCAGAGCTTCTGGCCAGCGTAGACCCAGTAGTTCGGCTGTTCGCGCACCCACGGGTTGGCATCGACCATGGCCTGCGGGCTGACTTTGTAGTCGGCGCCGATTTCAAAGAGGCCTTCACCCTTCTGGACCACGTGGTAGGTGGTGCAGTGCATGGGCTGCTTGGGGCCTTCCATGCTGGGGCGACCCATTTCCATACCGCCCTGCATACCGCCCATTTCCTTGCCACCTTCCATGCCCCACTTCTCGTTGGCCTTGTCATGACCGACCTGCATGTTCACAAAGTCGTTGACCAGGACACATTGGGCATCTGGCATCTTCGGCAGGGTGACCGTGCGGCAGATGGGGGACTTGGCAATCCAGCCGTCCACTTCGTCTTCACAGATCTCGTACTGCGAGCCAGGAACCCGGTAGTCATCCATCGGGAAGTCGAAGCGGAACTTGCCTTCGCCGTCGGTCTCGATGGTGTCTCGGCGCAGTTCATAACCACCCTTGTCCAGCGGCTCAGCGGTGATTTCCCAACCTGCGATACCGACGCCGCCGTTCACATCGATCTTGCGGCCTTCGATACAGTAGCCGTAGTAGGTCTGGACGTTCATGAAGGTGACGTCAGGGATCAGGGAACCATAGTCACCCTTGCCGTTCATCTCAGCGCCTTTGTCACCATGGCCCGTTGTCTGGCAACCATTGCCTTCGACGTTCACATCGATGGCGGTGCCAACTTCAGAGGCCCAACCGGCTCGTTCTTCCTCAACCACGGTGTATGGACCGCGGGGCAGGTTGTCGAACTTCACAAAGCCTTCAGCGTCAGTCATGCCACTGGCGGCAACGGAGCCGTCCTTGCGCAGGACTTTGATACCCCAACCGGCCAGACCGTAGCCCTGGTCGTCCACCTTTTCGACCAAGAGACAGCCATCTTTGTCCAGGCGATTCTTGAAGCGAATGGTGTAGGGTTCGCCGGGCTGGACATCCAGCTCCATCTTGCCCTGGGGCGGCGCAATCGGCGTGAACATGGTCTTCATTTCGCCGTTGTCCGGCTCTGGCGCCTGCTCTGCAAAGATCCAGTTGCCGGGCGTCAGTTGGAAGTAGGCGTACCCATCACGGTCGGTCGTCTCTTCCTGGACCTCGGCGAAGAAGTTGCCGGGGCCGGGGCGGGCTTCGATAACCCAGTCGTACAGACCTTCATGGTTCTCGTTGATCTTCAGCACGTTGACTTCCACGAGCTGACGCAGCTTGAAGCGCACCTGAGCACAGTCTTCGCGACCTGCCTCAATCTTGACGACGATGATCAGCGGCGTTACACCTTCCCAGTTGCCAACGCGGGGGGGACGGACACCCACCAGCCAGTAACCAGGTTCGAGGTCGGTGAATTCGAATTCGCCCTCGTCCAGGTCGTCGTTGTCACCGTTGTAGTCGTCGTCATCCGCACCCGACGAGATGGTGAAGAAGACAGAACCACGCTGGGCTTCCATGGCTTCGGCATCCGCAAGCGCTTCGACATCTTCCATGGCATCAAGTTCGGCAGCAAGGGCTTCGAGTTCTGCCTCATCGATCTCCATGTCGTCCATCTGCATACCTTCAGAGGCAGCATCGGCGGCCTTGCTACTATTGCCCAACAACTTGGCGCCGACGAGAAGGCCGCCCATCGGCTGCTCTTCCCAGTCGATCACGATGCCTTCGATACAGAACTCACCGGCAACGGTGCCGGCCTGTGCAGTCGAATACGAAAAAAGCGACGGAACGATCATGCTGAGTGCGAGTGCGAGGGTCAGTCCCAGTCTTGTTCGACCAGAAGCAAACCAGTTCGCCTTTGCAGAATTGCGGAACATAAGTTTCTCCTTTCCTATGTCCTCAAGAAAATTGATGACACGTGTTGCATGTTGACAAAAGTGATAGACAGAAAACCGTGCTTGAATGAATGATTTGTATGATTCCATCACATAGCTGATGCTCCTCTTTTTCTATCAGCAGTAGCGTCTTGTCGAAGTGACCGGTGCATGTGTCCATCTCCTTGGGTTCGAGCCGAACTTGCCACCATCAGAAATGTCATGCCGGTCCAAATATGCGACTGCGTTACTGACTCGGCGACTACTGCGTTACCGTGCATTAGCGCACATTGCATTAGCGCGCATTGCGTTAGCACACACCGTGACGGAAGTATTGGAATCGTTGGCAGGCTTGGTATACTATGTTGGCTCGCTGCCGCAGAACTGTTGTTGCAATGATTCCCGTCGTCTGGAAGTGTGCCGTCGGTTACGTTAACGATGACGATGAACTGTGGAAATAGTTACGATTGGTTCTGAATCGGCCGGTTGAAAGCGCTGCTACAAGGGTAATGACGTCGCTGTTTGCAAATAGATACGGCCAAATCCCACAGTGATTGCCACCTACCCCACTCGACTACACTGAATAGGCAACACAGGGTTTCGCCTCTCCGTGGTATATGACGTCAAAGCAATCGAATCAATACGCTCAATTTTAGAAACAGCAGGGAAGTGACGATCTTGACTATCGATCAGCGCAAAGCCGACCACATACGCATTAACCTCGAAGAGGATGTCGCGTTTCCACGGCTGACTACTGGACTGGAGCGCTATCGTTTTACCCACGAGGCGCTTCCAGAGCTTGCGCTCGAGGAAATCGACACTTCCGTCGAACTTTTTGGTAAAAAAGTCGCGACGCCCATCTTGATCAGCTCCATGACGGAGGCACCTCCCAGGCAGAGGAGATCAATCGCAACCTGGCGCAGGCTGCACAGGTGCGTGGCGCGGCCATGGGGCTGGGAAGCCAGCGCGCCGGGCTGGAAGACCAGCGCATCGCCTCCACCTTCCGCGTGCGCGAGGTTGCTCCCGACATCCTGCTCTTTGCCAACATCGGCGCGGTCCAGTTCAACTATGGCTACAGCGTGGACCAATGCCGGCGCGCGATGGAGATGGTCCAGGCCGACGCGCTGATCCTGCACCTCAATCCGTTGCAGGAGGTGCTACAGCCAGAGGGCGACTTCGACTGGCGCAACCTGCTCGCCAAGATCGAAGAGGTTTGCCGCACGCTGGGCGCACCGGTGATTGCCAAAGAAGTCGCTGGGGCATCAGCGCCAGAACTGCGCGGATGCTGATCAACGCCGGCGTGAGCGCCATTGACGTCGCCGGTGCAGGCGGAACATCGTGGAGCCAGGTGGAGATGCACCGCGCACCCACCGAACGGCTGCGTCGGCTGGCCGCAGCCTTCAGTGACTGGGGGAATTTCGACGGCGGATAGCCTCGAAACTCGTGGGGGACGTGCGCAAAGAGCGTCAAACGCCAGGATTGCACATCCTGGCTTCCGGCGGCATTCGCACTGGGCAAGACATCGCCAAATGCGTGGCGCTGGGGGCAGATCTGGTCGGCCTTGCGTCGCCGTTCTTGAAGGCGGCGGTTATCTCGCCCGAAACGGTTGTCGAAGAGATAGAGATTCTGGAGGCAGAGCTTCGCATTGCCATGTTCTGCGCTGCCGCCCGCAACATCGCAGCGCTGCGCGAACCGCGCGTCCTACACAAACGAGGGAGTGGACCCGATGGCTTCTAGCCCCGAACTGAGCAGTTTTGTTGGCTATTGGCTGCCCCTGCTGGAATCCGAAATGCGCGCCGTGCTTCATAACGGCGAAGCCGTGGTAGCGCGCCACTATGGGATGATCCACTATCACATGGGGTGGGTGGATGAGGCTTTTGTCGAACAGAAACTGCCCAGTGGCAAGCGGCTGCGTCCTCTGCTCTGTCTGCTGGCTTGCGCCGAAGTCGGCGGCGATCCAGGGGATGCATTGCCCGCCGCCGCGGGAATCGAAATCCTGCACAACTTTTCGCTGGTCCACGACGACATCGAAGATGGCGACGAGGTCCGCCGCCACCGGGCGACAGTCTGGAAAATTTGGGGGATTGCCCAGGGCATCAACGTAGGCGACGCGATGTTCTCGCTGGCCTACGCTGCGTTGCAACGGTTGCCGCGGCGTGGTGTAAGCGCCGAGACGACCCTCGCCGCGCTCGACCTCTTCACCCAGACCAACCTGGCGCTCACCGAGGGCCAACACCTGGACATCGACTTCGAGCAGCGCGACCTGGTCTCGGTAGACGAATATCTGCGCATGATCCAGGGCAAGACCGCCGCGCTGATCGGCGCCAGTGTGGCCATCGGCGCGCTGATCGGCGGCGCGACAGCCGAGCAAGACGCCGCGCTGCAACGTTTTGGTCAATCTATGGGCCTGGCCTTCCAGATCCAGGATGACATCTTGGGAATCTGGGGTGACCCGACCGCCACAGGCAAGTCGGCTGGCAACGATGTGTTGCGGCGCAAGAAAAGCCTGCCGCTTCTCTACGCCCTGAACCAACCAGAAGTCGGCGAGCGGCTGCAGCGGCTGCTGGATTCCACCGATTTTGGCAGCGAACAACTGCCAGAGGCGTTGACGCTTCTGGCGCAATCGGGTGCGCGACAAGCCGCCGAAGCGGAGATGGCGCGCCAGCATCACGCCGGCATCGCTGCATTGGAGCGCGCGTTGGGGCCGCGCGCCAGAGAGACGGCGCTCTTTGCGCTGTCGGATAGCCTGCTCAATCGCACGACATAGAAGCGCAAGTTGAAACAAAAAGAGGGCGGACC
>JAAUPU010000200.1 GCA_012032975.1 Caldilineaceae bacterium
GAACCCCTATAGACTCGGCATCGAATCATCAGTTGGAAGATTTGCAGCAACCGTTCAGGCATCGCATAATAGAACATGCGTTCTGTAAGTTCGGTGACTGGTCCAGCTTGACGATGAAATTCGCGAATTGCCTGGCGGAGTGTGACGCACTCACCGGCAATCGGTCGACCCATTGTCCGCCCCACCTTGATGAACGGCGGATGGAGAAGGCTCTAGAAATGAGGATAGATGGATAGTAAGCTTTTTCGCTCCGAGGCGTTTGTGCGCGATGACATCCGCAACATCTTGCGAGCGATTCAGGTAGCCAACAGTTCAATGGGCAGGTTCATCAATCAGGATGATCTAACCGCCTATCAAGCAGGTTTTGAGTCCGCCATCTTGGCCATCGCCACTGCATTCGATCTTGACATGGCAACTGAGGCGCGCCCGGCCACGCTCGGTGAACCTCAACCATTCCGGGTACTCCACGAATCCCCAGGCAGCAATCCTATGTTGGCTACGGAGCCGCTCCCGCAAGATTTCGGATCATCCTCTCTATCGCGTCGTTGACCTCTGGCGTCACCACAATCTTGGTGGCTGGGTCTTTGGCCATCTTCTCCAAGATTCTATGTAGAACCTCTCTGTGAATGGCGGCATCAGGCATTCCACGCTGACGTGCGCGTTGATAGCCGTCCGCGATAAAGACCAGGGCGTCCGCCCATGCACGTGCGCGGGCGCGTTCCTCAAGCAGCGTTGTCTGCTGCCGTGCGTCCGCCAATCGCTGCTCAGCAGAGGCTGTGGTGACGTCCTCTGGAGGCATGAGCCTGTCGATATTGACGTTGCCGATCCGGACACCATATTGGTTCAGCCGCCCATTCCCCCGCTGCAAGAGGTTCGACTCTAGCCAATCAATTCTTCCGCCGCTGAAAAGTTGCTGAAGCTCTATCTCACTCACCAGTTGCCTGGCAGCCGATTCCATGTGGTTGCTCAGTTCTCGCCTCCAGTCCAGCACCCAATTGTGAAGGCTCAGAATGGCTGCTTCATCACCCACACTCAGAGGCTGATCGCCAGATCGGGCCGCGGGCGGTATGTCCACACCAAAGGTGAACGTGATCATCAAGTACAGGGTGGCCCGGTCACGCGTCAAGGCATCCCAGACCTCGATTGTCTGCGACTCGATTTGCAGATCGAAGACGCGTTTGATGTACTCGAATTGCTCCGTGACAAACCATTTCGGTCCGAATATCCTAGTTCGGCTTGGCCCGCGGACAACTATCGTGAAACCGAACAATGCAGTTGATCTTGGAGAAGGGGCCAAGCGCCGTGGGTTGACCAGCCGGAACCGCGACGCCGCCATTTTCGACGATGGTAAAGCCTCGGTTGCGCCCGATCAGGAGTTCCATGTGTTCACGAAAGGCGTCGAATTCGCTGCCATGATAGAACTCGCGAAGAATCGACGACGAGACAAACAGGGTAAGCCCAAACGTGGTGAGCAAGAACATCAACCCCAAGAGACCATCACGTTCGACCACCATGATCGCCATGATCACGAGGAGCAAAGCAGCCAGCCATCGCCGCCGCTTGGTCATGGTAGCCATCCCTAAGGCAGCGCCGATCAGCAGCCCGCCGACGAAGCCAAGAACGGGACGCCCAATATATTGGCCCAGCAGGATGCCGGCGCTCATGCACATGAAAATGGTAATCAGCAAGGGCATTTGGGGGATCATCTGTTGCTTCTCCTGTGTGGGGATCAAGAGACTGGAGTTTGCGAACTGGATTTGCAGCCAAATTTGCGCAGGGAGGCACAACTGTCAGTCGAACGCTTGTAGCCGGTTCATTCTTGATACAAACGGAGATGCTGTCAAGTCTGGGTTGTCGCAGACCTGACAGCGGCTGTGCTGTGGAAGGAAGAGAAGGCAAGGGGCAGGGGGATCTTGACGCGGGTGGCGAACCTACACCATACGCATCGCCCCCTCCATCCGCCCTAACGCCTCCTCCAGCGTTGCACGCGGGCAGCCGAAGTTGAGCCGGACGAAGCCCTGTCCGACGTGGCCGAAGTTCGAGCCGCAGTTGAAGGCCACGCGTGCCTTCTCCAGGAAGAACTGCTGTGGGTTCCCCTCGATGCCGCTCTCCCGACAGTCCAGCCAAAGCAGATAGGTCGCCTCTGGCACAGTCGTCTTGAGTGACGGCATGTGCTGGGCGATGTACTCAACGGCGAAATCCCGGTTGTCGGTCAGGTAGTCGCGCAGCTGGGCCAGCCACTCGCCGCCCTCGCTGTACGCAGCCTCCGCGGCCACATAGCCCAGGATGCTGGGATGGGGAACGATGCCAGCCGAGGCGCGATTTCATTGCGCGCAATCGGCGTTGGGAATGATGGCCATGCTGCAGCCAAGCCCCGGCACGTTGAAGCTCTTGCTGGGCGCCATCAGCGTGATCGTCCTGTCGGCGACCTGGGGGTCGAGGCTCGCTATGGGAGTGTGTTGGGTGTCGCCCAGCAACAGATCGCAGTGGATCTCGTCCGAGCAGATGACAAGAGCATGGCGCTCACAAATCTCGGCCATGCGCGTCAGTTCGGCCGGCGAGTAGGCGCGGCCGGTTGGGTTGTGGGGGTTGCAGAGCAGAAAGAGGGCTGTGGCAGGTGTAATGGCCGCCTCGAACGCATCCCAGTCGATCTCATAATAGAGGTGCTGTCGATCTTGAATCCGTCGCTCACTTTCCCGAAGGGCAGCCACGTGAGCTTCCCGATTCTGGTTGGTCGGCGCGGTCAGAAAGGGCGGATAGACGGGCGTGTTGACGAGTACACCATCGCCATCCGCACCGATCGCGCGGCTGACTGCGTTAAGCCCGCAGACGAGGCCAGGCAAGAATGGCAATCATATCGGCCTCGATCTGCCAGCCATAGAGATCGTCGAGCCGTTGGCAGATCAGTTCGCGCAGGCGCACGGGATCGCGACCATAGCCAAAGACACCCTCTGCCGCGCGCGCCTGCAACGCCGCTGCGATCGCCGGCGGAGAACGGAAATCCATGTCCGCCACCCACAGCGGCAGCACGTCGCTCTCATAGTGCGACCATTTGCCGCAGTCCGTTCCAAGTCGAGGCACGATCTCGTCGAAGTCGTATTTCATGAGTTTCCTTTCAATTCGCATTGGCAAGCGACTCCGGTTTCGGCCCTGGTTTCGGTCCCGGTTCCAGATCCTCGACCGCCTCTTCCAACTCATCGCAATGCAACAAAACGGAGCGTCGCGTTTCGTCGGTGCTATGGGCGGCACGCGCCATGGTCGTGGTGGCAATGGGCGCAGTCACAAAAAAGAGCACGATCAGCACCAGCATACGCAAGAGGCTGCTCTCGCCAAAGTGGAGTCCCGCACTCAGCAGAATGCAGCTCACCCCCAGCGTGGCTGCCTTGCCCGCCGCGTGCATGCGCGCATAGACATCTGGCAAGCGCAGAATTCCGACAGCACTCACAAACATGAAGAACGTACCGATCACGGCCAATACCAGCGAAAAACCGTCCAAAATGCTGACACCCAGAATGCTCATAGCCCACCATTCCCACCCGCGCCGGAGTCGGTCGGACTAGAATCTGGGGATTCGCTGGCGGATACCTGTTCGACCACGTCAGCGCTCTCCAAATAGCGCGCCAGCATCACCGTCCCCAAAAAACCCAGCACAGCTGTGACGATTGCCACATCCAGCAAGAACGGCGAATCGATGCGCACCGAGAAGAGCACAACCAGGCAGACCGCGTGGATCGCAATCACATCGAACGCAACCGTCCGATTTGGCACATTTGGCCCCAGCAAGAGGCGAATCGCGCAGAGCACCAACCCCACGCTGACGACGGCAATCAATATATCCAGTAACAGGGTGTATGAACCCATCGACTATTCCCCTCGCGAGATCTGCAGAATCATACGCTCGAAGCCATTCTGAATCTCAGTCCGAAAGTGCTCTTCGTCGCCCAAACGCAGGCTGTGTACGTAGAGTACCTGGCGTCCATTGGCATCGGGGACGAGGTCCACGCTGAGTGTACCGGGGGTCAACGTGATGACCGACGCGAGCACCGTGATCTCGATGTCACTGGTAACGGTGAGTGGAATACCCACGATGCCAGGGTCAAGATCAAGCCGGGGACGCAGAACCACGATGGCTAGGCTCACATTGCTGACAAGGATTTCCCACAACACATAAAACAGGAAAATCGTGGTGCGATAACAGCGTCGTCCATAGGCGCGGTCGAAGAGTGTGATGGCAACAAAGCCAATCAAGAAACCACTAAGATAGTCCCACGGCTCGCCCCAGATGGGAGCGAACAACGGCACGAGAAGCGCAATGAGCGCGTTGAACGACAGGAGCATCAACATCCGAAATAGGCTGTGGTCGGCCTGGGATGGAGACGGGTCTGGCTGGCTGGGCGTCATGATGGCTTATCTTCTGATCAACTATATCCCCGGCGCGCCTCTTGTTGCGGCCGGCAGCTCATTTTTCACGTTTTGGCGTCGAAGCCAATGCGGACTATCTATGCTCACCGTCGCCATTGCTCTTATCAGCAATCACAGGAATCTCATCGGTTGGCGCCACCTGCTGAATATACCCTTCGCGGTCAAGCACCTGGTGCGCGGCGATCTCGGACCAGTGAAAGACCGTACCGCCAAAGATGCCGATAGCCAAACTGAGCGCGACCAGCAGGGAGATCGGTGCAAGAGTCAACCAGCGACGGAAGGGTCGCGTCATCGGCGCGAAAGGAGAGAGCGGTTCGGTTGCTTGACCCCAGAATGCCTTCTGCCACAATCGGACCATACTGAGCAACGTAAAGAAGCTCACGATCAGGCTGACCGCGGCGATCAGCCAGTTTTCACCGGCCAACGCACCTTCGAGCAGGCTCAATTTGCTGACAAAGCCACTCATCGGGGGAATGCCCGCCAGCGCCATGGCAGCGAGGAAGAAGACCACGGCCAACCCAGTGCGTCTGCCTATCAATCCGGCCAACTGGTTGTGCAGCAGGCTGCCGCTCCCAACTTCCATTTCTGCGGCGCCGCCAGCCATCAACAGAGCCGTCTTCACAATCATGTGATGGACCAGGTACAAAATACCGGCCGCCATGCCAAAGGTGGCCGCGCTGCGGTCGCTGCTTGCGGCCAACCCCAACCCCAAGACCATATAGCCAACCTGCGAGATGATATGAAAACTGAGCACCCGGCGCATGGTGTTGACCGCCATCGCGCCAAAGACGCCGACGAGCATGGTCAGGCCCGCGATGGCCAAGATCAGCGGCTGCCAGGCGATCAGAATGGCCGGAAAGATCAGCGGAAAACACGGAACAAGGTGTAGATGCCCACCTTGGTCAACAACCCGCCAAACAACGCGGTCACCGATGGATGGGTGGTATGATAGCTGCTGGGTAACCAGAAAAACAACGGAAAGAGACCCGCCTTGCTGCCAAACGCAACCAACAACAGCCCAGCCAGAATCAGTTGCACCGTCTCGGGCGCATGACCCATGCGCTGGGCCAACTGTGCCATGTTGAGCGTGCCCAAAGCGTGCCATACATGACCCCGACGGCGACGAGGAGCAAGGTCGAAGCAAGCAGGTTGAGCAACACATAGCGAATGCCGCCGTTGATCTGCGCAGGTTGACCGCCCAGGGTCAACAGCACAAAGCTGGCCATCAGCAACACTTCGAAGAAGACATAGAGGTTGAAGAGATCGCCAGCCAGAAATGCGCCGTTGACGCCCATCAACAGAAAAAGGATCAGCGGGAAAAAGTTCATCCGATCTCGCTGATCGAGCGTGCCCACGGCATAGCTGACGGTTGCGACCGCCAAGATCGCGCTGAGTGTCAGCATGATCCCACTCAGACCATCCAGCACAAACGAGATGCCGAAGGGCGCGGGCCACAGCCCCATTTGCAGCACCAGTCGCCCCTCGGTCAGCGCGTAATAGAGGAGCAGACAGGAGATGAGCAGATTGACGACGACGGCCACAGCGGCGACGAGCATGACGCGCGAAAAGGAATCGAACACGCTGGAATTGGTGCTCGCCACGCCGTTGACCAGCCGCCACATCATCATGGGAAAGATCCTGGGCCTCGTTTATGCCACCGGACCGATGCTGCTCGTCCCGTTTCTCACCGTCGCATTCTTTTATCTTGCGGGGTTGCTGCCCAAGACCGAGGCGGTCGTTTTCTGGGAGACGCT
>JAAUPU010000201.1 GCA_012032975.1 Caldilineaceae bacterium
CTTACAGGAATCGATCAGGTGTGTCAAACCCAATTTTCAGAAAAGCAAGCTCGGGTTTCTATCGAATAGCCGCTGGTGGTCGCTCATTCACGCGGATGAATCACTTGAATCCGAGTTGAATGGATTGAAATGTGGGCTACCCGTAGCGTATAACAGCCTCTTCAAAGGCTCCTGTATGCGACGGAGCCTGATTGGCGGCCAGAGATTTGACCACTTGCGCCAAATACGGTTCACCCAGCGACATGCGCTCAATGCGCATCTCGGATTCATCGAAGTAGTAGAGGCCGTCGACAGAGCTGAGTGGGTCGTGGTAGTTGTTGCACTTCGCGCCGTCATGGATGGCTTCCAGCGTGCGAACTGTGCGCCCGTGGCAGGGATGCGCTTAAGCGAGGCCGTCGTGGCGAATTCGTCTGCAAGACAGTTGAACGCCCAGTAGACCAGGCCATTTCCTACGCTCCATTTTTCGACCGCATCCAGCACGTGCGGGACGGGTGTGTCGTCTATGGCGGTCTCCTCTGCGCGGCCAACGAGCTGCAACATCGAGACAAGTGTGGCTGCGATGCAACCGACGAGCACGGGACGCGCAAGCACATGAACAACACGCAACATGATCGGCTCCTTCCGGGGATCAAACCGAAAATGACACCTCTTATAGATCAGCAAGGAATAGATGAACAAGAACAACAAAAGCCGCTGACTGTTTGTCAACGGCTTTGCGTGGGCGCGGGATTGTCTCAGCAGCGAGCAAGATTGACCAATTGAAGCTGGTTATCAAAATTCACACGATACCGAGAAAAACTCGGCATCAAACTACCATTGGTCTGACTTGCAAGTCAACACCCAAAAATGGGTGCGTCGGTGGTGATCCAGACGCCGTTGCGACGGCGCGGGGTCATGAGTATGCAGCCAGGGCCGGCGTGTTGCCGAACATGAACGGCTGCGCGCCAGCCGGCGCGGTTACACCCCGTTGCGCCAGGCGGGATTCGAGTTCGTAGACGGTGTAGGTTGGTTCTATCGCGGATCAGCCCTGCTGTATTTGGACGACGCATCGACCAATGCAAGGACCGACGCATGTTCTAGCGATAACCTGCAGCCTGCAGCCCAGGCCTGATCGAAAGCAGTGTCGCCCAGTTGGGCGTGAGCTTCTTCCTGCAGGCGACGGTAGAAGGCCAGGTCGGCCGGAGTCAGTTCCAGGTGATGCTGAGCAAAGTGCGGAGCAACTACGCTCAACAGACGAACCGTCTGCGTGAAATCTTGTCGCAGGGAAGCCAAAGCGCCCAGCGCGGCTAGACAACGGGCCACGATCAAGGTGTGCGCCATGCTCTGGCAGCGCTCCAGGCTTTCGAGCAGACAGACGCTTGCCCGTGCCAAATTGTCCAGAGCCAGCCAGAGGAGACCCAGATGGTGCAGGACAATCGTCAGCCCCATGTCGTCATCCAATTCTCGGAAGAGTCGAAGGCTGCGTTCACCATAGAGCAGCCCCGTCTGATAGTCACCCCGATGCCAGCCATTTTCAGCCAACCCGCCGCAAATCCAGGCCAGGTCTTGTTTGCTGCCTGAATTGCTCACTGACGCCAGACTTCTGGACAGCAAGCGCTCGGCTTGTTCGTAGTCGCCTGCCAGGGAAGCCGATTCCGCCAGATTGTTCATTAGATAGATGTCTGTTGTAGCACTGTAGCCCATATCGGCCAGTTCCAGCGCTTCGGCTAGAAAATGTCGCGACAACGATATGTTCGACTCCTCCCGGGCCATTTGAGCTAGAGTTGAGAGCAGTCGCCTGCTCTCCTCAATGCAATCCATTGTGCGGAAAATCCTCAGGCTCTCCTGGAAATAATGAACAGCTTGGTCTCTGTCATTGCCGGTACAAGTCCAGGCCAGATTTTCCAGCGTATGAGCTTCACCCAACCTATCGTCCAAGTGACGAAAAAGGGCCAAACTCTCCTGGCACAGGGGTTTAGCCTCCGTCATCTTGCCCTGAGCACGTGTCAGGCGCCTGCCCAAAGCAGGGCTTGGGCCCGAACCGGCGTGGCCTTTGGATTCCGCGCCAGCGCGGCTGTCAACCTACGGCACCCCTCAACGTAGTAGCCGCGTCGCTGCCAGAATGGCCCCAACGCCGCGGCCAGCCGCAACTCTTCCTCTGCGATTGGCTGCGAATGGCTCCAGTCCAGAGCAGAACGCAGATTCTCCTCTTCTAACTCCAGCGCGGCCAACCCGTTTCGCTGGTCTTGGGATGGCGCGTCGTGTCCTGTTTTCTGGGTCAACCGGGAAAAATAGGCCAGGTGAAGACTACGGACCTGCTGTTCTTCCCCAGCTGCCATTAGTTTCTGGTATGCGTGATCTCGAACGGTTTCCAACAGCCGGAAGCGTGTGGTGCTTCCAGTATAGCGGTCCACGACGACCATGGATTGGTTGACCAGGCGTTGGAGCAGCGTCAACGTCTCATTGTGCGCCAGCGGCGCCATCTCCCCGGCAACACCTTCCGCCGCCTCCAGATTCCAGCCGCCCCGAAAGACGGAGAGGCGTCGCAAGAGTACCTGTTCTGGCTCGGAAAGCAGATTGTGGCTCCATTCAATGGCCGCGATCAGGGTCTGGTGCCGCGGCAACACAGTTCGATTGCCGCTCATCAATAGATCGAAATCTTGGGCCAAACGCTCGGCAATCTCCTCTGGGCGAAGTAGATTCACCCACGCTGCGGCCATTTCGATGCCCAGTGGAATACCGTCCAGCCGTTGGCAAATATGGGCAATAGCCGGTGCATTCTGGTCGGTCATCAAAAACGTCTGCCGGGTCGCCTGCGCCCGTGCCACAAAGAGAGAGATGGCGTCATAAGCTTCCACCTCTTCCTTGGCAGGTTGTCCGCCGGGCAACGCGGGCGGCAAGGACAGAGGTTGAACTCGAAAGATCGTCTCACCGGGAACGGCCAAAATCTCCCGGCTGGTTGCCAGAATCTGCAACTGAGCGCAGGCACGCAGGAGCGCATCTGCCAGTCGAGCGACACCATCCACGAGATGCTCGCAGTTGTCCAGGATCAACAAGGCCGGACGAGGACGCAGGTATTCGGTCAACGCCGAAAGAAATGGATGGTCGGGACTTTCGGTCAGGTCGAAGGTAGTTGCCACTGTTCGGAGCAGCAGCTGGGGATCGGTGAGAGCAGCCAACTCTACCCACCAAACGCCATGCACCACTTCCAGAGCGAAATTTTCGGCGACGCGCAGTGCCAGACGGGTCTTGCCGCAACCGCCCGCGCCGGTCAGGGTGATCAACCGCGTTTCTCCATTTCTCAGCAGATCGCAGATTTCGTCCAACTCCTCCCGGCGACCGATGAAGGAGGTTAGTTGAGTAGGCAAGCGATTGGAAACAGCTAGGGTCGTGCTGTCGGCAGCCGTGAGCGAACCGGTTTGCGCAGGCGCCTTCAAAACTGTCCGATTCCGTTCACACAAGACAAGCAGGCGATCAATCAGCGCTGGTTCATTCTGGATATGGAGAACAGGAACGAATAGGGCCAGCAACGTGGTACGGTCAATCGGGCGTTCGTTGTTTTCGATGCGGCTGACGTGGGACTCGCTGAAGCCGACGGCGATGGAAAGTTCTCTTTGGGAGAGGCGGGCGCGACGGCGCAGGAATCTGAGCATCCCGCCGACAGAGTCGAAATGGACAGGCGAAGAAGGCATCATCGACTACCTCCTATTTGGCAGACAAGACAGGTGCTGCCGATGATCATAGCAGATGACGCAAGAAACGCAAGTGATTTTTGGCAAAAAAAGGCAAGAAAGACAACTCCACCCCTGCTATGCTTGACACGTCATTCAACACGGCGAGCGAATGCTCTTGACTGAAAGGAGTCTGAAAATGTCTCAAAAGATTCTACAGATCAATGCCCGTCTGGTGGTTACCCCTGAAGAATTTGAACGTCAAGTCAGTGTGGATCAAGCGCAGTTCTTTGCCGATGTACCCGGACTTCTCTGGAAGATCTGGATCATCAACCGAAAGCAAGGCGAAGCCGGCGGTCTCTATCTCTTTGCCGATGAAGCGACGTTCGAGGCTTATGTCCACGGCCCGATCGTAGCGCAATTGGCTGATCATACCGTTTGGACCGACTTCAGTGCCAAGGGTTTCGACTACTTGCCCGCGCACTCTGCCATTACTCGGGCGCCCGTGGGTGAAGGTCTGCCAGCAATGAACGGCGCGCCCCAAACCTTCAACGGCATGGCGGATGAAGCCTATCGGACGGTGCCCAGCATCAAACCGGCGGATGCCGAGCGCCGACAGAAGAAAGAAGTTGACCTGCTGGTCATCGATGTGCGCGACGCGGCCGACATTGCCCAGACCGGTACTGTTCCTGGCGCGCTCAATCTCTCGTTAGGGTCGCTCACCTATCTGGCCGACGCCGAGGTCCCGGAAAGCTGGCGACACCCTCAATTGGCAGACCGCTCCCGGCCCATCATCACCACCTGTATTTTGGGACCGCTGGGCGCGCTGGGCGGCAAGTTACTCCATGACATGGGCTTTACGGATGTACAGGTATTGGAGGGCGGCGTGCAAGCATGGATCGACGCCGGCCTTCCGGTGGCCCGGAATGGCATGTGAATGGTACCCAACGCTCAAAGTTGTTGTTTTTTGTGCAAAAAAAGGTCAGTGTGATTTGTGTGGAAGTTGAGCAAGAATTGGGATGATGCTCAGCTTGCGTAATTTGAGGGCTATAGTGGCAGCTTGGTGTCCAAACTCAGTGAAGTAATATTTGTGGCGTCCGCGGACGCACTTGACATGGCCCTGAACGCGGAGGCGCTTGAGGAGACGGGTCACTTGCCCCCCATTCAGCCCGACGAGATGTTGGCGGAGGGAGTTGTTGGTGAAACCTTGGATCACGAATTCACTGCGTAGAAAGGTGCGTAAGAGGGAGTACCAAAACAGATTTTCAAGAGAGCGGGGGATTATGCTACCTTTTTGACGTATACCAAGAAGTTGCACGCAGCATGAAACCCTAAAGATGTATACAGCGCCCGCGCGGCTGCGTTGGCCGGATCAAAGCCCACGATCGCCCGCGCCATGCCTGCAGCCTTCATACGGCGCAGCCCTTCGGCCATGACGGCCTTGCCCAGCCCTCGGCCCTGAAAATCGGGATGGGTGGCGACCGGCTCGAAGAGGCCCACGCGATTCACCCCATCGAACCAGATCGTGCAGGCCGACGCGCCCCGACCATCGGGCGAACGAACGATCAGATCGCGCTCGCCGTCGTACACCGGAGACGCCATGAATTGAGCATAATTCGAACAATAGCCCTCCCAGTTATCATCGGAGCCAAACGCGGCGTAGGTCACCTGGCCGCGCAGCCGACCATCGTCCGAATTGCGCACGCCTTGCACGGCAAACCCATCGGGCAAACGGACCGACGGCAGATGGTCCAGCGTCCGCTCGAAAAGCGGCGGGGGCAGGTCAGTCTCGATCTCCATAAAGCTGCGTGCCTGCATCAGCCGTTCCAGCACTTTGTCATAGTCCATGGCCCAAAAGGGCCAGATCTCGTTCCGTCCGGCCTCGCGCGCCCGCGCCTCTGCCCAGGTTACATATTCATCCATCACCGCTTCGTGCAGCGGCGTGCCGTGCAGCAATGGATGCACGAAGAGATCAAAACTGCCTTCATGGGCCAGGAAGATCGCCCACGCCTGCAAGGTCGGCGGATCGCTTTCAGCGCGTTCCCACAGCCGCAGATTGCGCTGGTTGGCGTGTTCGTCGGGCGGGTTGTGGGTCGCCCACTCCAAAACGCCGGGGTGCATGTACGAAGCGGGAATCCCCGACTGGGCGCCGAGAGTCAGTAGTTGGCGCATCTTCACGAGGTCTGTCGGGCCGCGGTAGGGTCGGGCTTGCAGGTTCAAGATGGATTTGGTTTCCAATGTTTTGTGATGGCGTTATATTTATATATAGCGCGACGAATCTGTTGCAACATGGGATAGGCGATGTGATTGCTGAAAAATTGAAGCCTCCCAACGCTCCTCGGAGCGCAGATCGAACCAAGCCGCGTCGATGATCGCATAGACCGAGGCCGCATCTTCTTCAGGCTCGTATCCTGGCGCAGCTTGGCCGGACACGATGTGGCAGAGAAAGGTCTTGCGCTGTTTGTAATAGTCGTTGGGGATCACAGAATCGATCAGCAGGCGCTCGACGCGCACCGTGAGAT
>JAAUPU010000202.1 GCA_012032975.1 Caldilineaceae bacterium
GTCGCGGCGCGCAACCCGGCGAGACCATAACCGGTGAAGATCGAAAGCACGATAGCCAGGGTGAGGCTGACGCCGGTGACCAGCAGGGTGCGTCCCAGCGCGCCCCAAAACGTGGTCCCATAGAGGTCGCCGGTCAGCAATGTGTTCCAACCGTTAAAGGTGTAGAAACCCTCGAAGAAAGCCTTGATCTCCTCTTCGGGGATGTTGTACTGTTCGCCCAGTTGCTTGAGCGATGTGCGCGACATGATGAACTCATCCTGAGGGATGCCCAGGGCGTCCTTCAGTTCGGCCAGGTCCAGGTCAAAGAAGACGCCCAGGTTGCCCACCTGTGCGTTCATGTTGACCTCGTCGGCCTCCGGAATCCAGAGGTGCAGGTCGGCAGAATCTTTGGTGCTGACAAACGAGCGGACAAAGAGCGCATAAAAGGGGAAGAGCGTCAGCACGGTATAGATGAGCATGACCGTCAGCGCAAAGGCGCGCAACAGCCGACGCCGGCCCGCGATGCCAAGCCCTCGCCTACGCGGTGCAGCCGATGATGGGGCAACTGTGCTACTTGTCACGATAGAGCGCTCCTCGGGTCAAGATGACGGTCTCCTCGTCAGATTGCCAAGAAATGGCGTCCTGTCAGTATTGCAGGCGGCGCTGAAGGCGTTGCAGGAAGACGCCAAGGATCACCAGCGGCACGAAGGTGATCACCGCCAGCGTCATGCCCAGCGCCAACCGTTCCACCTGGAAGCCATAGGTAAAGAAGAGAATGCTCAGCAGCTTCGCCTCCGGGTTGACGTAGAGTGCGCCCATGGCCACCAGTTCATCGAACACCGCAAACGAGCCGATCAGACACATGGTCGTGGCCAGGATAAACGAGGGCAACATCTGCGGAAAGTAGACCTTCCAAAGCCGTTGCCAATAGGTTGCGCCATCGACAATAGAAGCCTCGATGGCCTCGCGCGGGATGGCCAGCAGGCCGGCCAGAAAGATGGCCATGTTGTAGCCCGCATAGCGCCAGCCCACCAGCAGGGGCAGAATAAACGCAGTGCCTTTGGCCGAAAAGATGTCGATGGGTTGATCGATCAGCCCCAGTTCCCGCAACAGCAGGTTGGCCGTGCCAGTCTCGCGCGAAAGAGCATGACCGCCATATAGCCTACCGCCAGACCAGAGACCATCAGCGGCAGATAGATGACGGTGAAGAAGCCGCCCCGAAAACCAACTTCGTACATCAATATGGCCAGAAAGAGGCCAAAATGAAGACCGTCGTGTAGTTGAGCAGGACGAATACCAGCGTACGTCGCAATGCGGGCAAGTAGTCGGCCTGGACGCTGGCGTCGGTGAAGAGGGCTGTGAAGTTGCGTAGGCCAACCGGGTTGATGCGCGGGTCGTTGAATTGGGCCATATCGGTAAACAGGATGGGGATGGCAACAAAGAACGGCACAATGGTCAGCAGCACGAAGAGGACCAGCTGTGGCGAAATAAAGGCCCAATCGCGCAGAATACGGCGCCGCGTCAACGTGCTCTTGCGGCGCCGCTTCTCTTCAACAGCCGCTTTCGCGCCGGGCGCTTGCGTCGATGCCGTTTGCATGGTCCCTCCTCATAACGCGAGGTCAAGACACCAGGTTCTTGGCAAAATCCGGTGTCTTGATGTTGTCAATGATGGCGATAGAGATCCCAGTCCAGATAGGTGGTGATCGCTTCTTCCAACACATCGGCCCAATGGCCGCGCACCTGCGCGACATGATGCTCGAAGCCATTCTTGGCCACATATTTCAGCATGGGCTGCAAGTTGTCGATGCGGCAGACTGCGGAGCCGCCCTGGATGGTGTTGGGGTCGTCGGTGAATTCGCCTTCGCCTACGTAGGAGCGGATCAGCCCGCGGCGGTCGTCGGTGGACATGCGGAAGAAGGTCATTTCGCCCGCGACCACCTGCGCCTTGATTGCGCCAAAGCATTTGTCCGCACCCACCGATGCGCCGATCACATCCAGGTTGGAGATCTCGGGCGTCTTGCCGATAAAGCTCTTGGGGAAGTTGCTGCAATGGGTATTGATACACATGTTGCGGTCGTCGCCGTAGTTGTTGTTCCAGTCCAGAAAGCCGGGCGCGTTGCCCGAGGCCAGCGCCAGCGCATACATGGAGACCGCGCCGGTCACATCCACCTCGCAGGCGCTGGGCATCAGCTTCTCGCCCATCATGCTCATGGTCAGGCAGGTCGCGCAGCCATAGTTCAGCTGAAGCGATGTCCAGCACTGGATCGCGCTGGCCTGGCAGTCGTTGTTGTCCATCCACTGCTCCACCGCAACGGACCAGGCCGCCTGCTTGCGGATCGCCTCCTCGCGGATGTAGCTGGGGATGCTGCCATAGTCGCGGATTTCGGCGATCTTCTCCGCGACAGCCGCGGCTTCGCCTTTGCGCAGCTTCTCGGCCGCGGCCATCATCTCCGAGAGATCGCAGGTGACCACGGTGATGCCGGTACTCTGGAGCAGCTTTTCGGAATAGCGACAGGTATGAAATGGTGTTGGACGCGCCCCGATCGCCCCGATGCGCATGTGGGTCAACCCCTTGACCACGCGACAGACGCGGGCAAACGAATCCAGGTCGTGGCTAAAAATGGCGCTGTCGATGGCGCAGGTGTGATAGGTGGTGTCTGTGAAGGGAATGCCAAACTGGTAGAGATTGTTGCAGACCGAGAACTTGCCGCAAAAGGCATCGCGGCGATCCTTGACGGTAAGCTTCATCGGGTCTTCATCGTCGCAGGCCTGGACCAGCACCGGCACGCCCAGCTTGGCCATATCCAGCGTGTAGACCACGCCCATCTCGTCGCCAAAGTTGGGCAGCATCACGATGACGCCGTCGATATCATCCCGATGTTGCTTGAATAGCTCGGCGCAGACCTTGGCGTCGTTGTAGGTCTCGATGGCGCCATTGGGGGTTGCATCCTCGGGTGGGATCACGTAGTTATAGCCGAGCGCATCCAGCTTGGCCAGCAGATCGCGGCGACCCTGCACCGCCAGCTCCGAGTTGAAAAAGCCACGCGTGCCGACGATCAGGCCAAAAGTTGTCTTGTCTTCCAAGATGTTCATTTTCGTCTCCTCCGTCTAGTTGCTGCAAACACCGGCGTTTTATAAAAGAAAACCGGTGTTCTGGATCACATTGTCAACCTGCCCGGTCGCGGATTTCGGCCAGGGCGCGGAAGTCGTGTTTCACATGTTGATAGATCTGGCGATAGAGCGCGAAATATTCCATGTAGCGCGCATGGTTGGCGGCAACCGGTTCCACCGGCTCCACATATTCGGCCCACTCCTTGGCGACCGAAAAATCATCGAAAAGGCCAATCGCCACACCCGCCAGAATCGCATCGCCAAAGGGCGCCCCGGTGCGCCGCTTGACCAGCACGCTGGGCACGTTGAAGACATCCGCGATGATCTGTCGCCAGAGCTTGCTCACTGCACCGCCCTCGTTGAGGATCAACGGCAGGTTGAGTTGCAGACCAGACTGCTGAATCAATTGGTACGAGTCGTAGAGCGCATACGCAACCGCTTCCATCATGGCGCGCACCAGGTGGCCTTTTGTGTGGTTGAGCGACAGACCGAAGACGACGCCCCGTGCATAGACATCCCAGATGGGCGTTCGTTCGCCCATGAGATAGGGCAGGATGATCAGGCCATCACTGCCGATGGGCGCCTTGGCTGCTTGCAGGTTGAGCAGGTCGTAGGAACTGACGCCCAACGCTCGTTCGGTCTCGACCTCTAGCTGCGAAAAATTGTCGCGCAGATAGCGGATCGACTGGCCGCCCGTGGTGGTGGAGGGGATGGTGATGTAGGTCGATGCCGAATCGACAGTAAAGGCCAGGTTGATCATGGACAGACCCACCGGCGAGAAATTGAAGTCGCGGCTGGTGTGGACCACGCCAAAGTTGCCCACCGTGCCCAGGTTGCTCATCACGTCGCCCACCTCGACCACGCCCGCGGCAATACAACTGGCGTTGAAGTCCACCTGGCCGACCGCAACCGGCGTGCCCGCGGCCAGACCTGTTTCCTCGGCTGCGGCGCCGGTCACCTCCCCTACGATGGCCTCGCAGCGGGCAAGCGGCGGGAGGATGGCCGGGTCGATGCCGATGTCGGACAACATCTTTTCGTCGAATTTCTCTTCAATCAGATCGTAGGCCACCCCATAAAAAGCGGCCGCGCCGTAGTTGGCGATCGGTTTGCCGGTCAGTTTCAAGGTGATGAAGCCGTCGATGGTCAGCGCCTGCCAGATGCGTGCGAATGAATCGGGCCGATTCTGCTTCTCCCACAGCAGGTTGACCAGCGTCGGATGGTCTTCGATGCGGTTGCCGGTCAGCGACTGGATGCGCGCTTCGCCGATCTTCTCTTGAAGCCATTCGACCTGCCGAGTGGCGCGGCGATCCATCAGGTTATACGCGCGGTGGATGGGCCGGTGCTCGGCGTCGACCATCACCAGCGAAGGCAGCGCCGACGAGACGGCCACCCCGCGAACCTCGCTGGCGGGGACGCGCGCCTGCGCAAGACAAGCTTGGATCATCTCACACGCCAGGCGCCAATAGAGTGAGGGATCATGCTCCGACCAGCCCGGCTTGTCGTGGTAAAAGGGATACTCGTGAAAGGCAAAGCCCAGCACGTCGCCCGTCAGGTCGATGATGCACGCCTTGCAGCCGCCGGTGCCGTAGTCGATGCCGAGTAGATAGTCGGCCATGTGTCGGTCCTTCGTTTCATGCGTGGTGCGTGGTGCGTGGTGCGTGATCCGTCACGCACCACGCACCACGTTTTCACTCTCCTACCCGGTGGGCAGGCCCTCGAAACTCTCGTCCCAGTTGGCCTGGGCAATGTCGAGCGCTTCCTGCACTGTGATCTTGCCGGACAGAACATTGGCCATCACTTCGTTGTTGCCGTTGCTCTCCCAGTCCCACACCCCTTTCGAGCCTTTCTTGCGGAAAGGTCCGGCCAGGACGTTGCCGGTCTGGGCTTGCTCGAACTGGGCGGCTTCCCACTTGCCGCCGGGCGTGCCGATCTCCTTGAGTACCTGCTGGAATTGCGGTCCCTGGAGGTCCAATGGCTCGTCCAGGTCATAGAGTGGCACACGGCCTTCGGCCTGGGCGCGGATGGGAACCGCTTCCGGGCTGAAGAACCAGTTCCACGCAAAGACGGTCTGGTCCCAGTAGGGGGTCTCTTCATTGCCGGCGCGGATGAACCATTGGTTGTCGATGTTGGGCGGCAGCGCGCTCTGCATCCACGTGCCCTGGTTCTCGGCGGGCGGCGTGGCCGGAATGCCGGACTGCATGTCGTTGACCGCAAAATCGGAGCCGGCAGCCAGCGCCTTGTCCCAAACCCACGGGCCGTGCAACATCATGACCGACTTGCCCGCGATGTAGGAGGCTTCCATATCGCCTTCCCACTGGCGGGTGGTCATGTCTGGCGGCATCCAACCCTTCTCGTTGGCCTCGACAAAGAAGTCGTAGTAGTGGCGATAGGGAGAATCCTCGGCATTGAACTTGGCCTTGCCAAGCCAACAATCCACCTGGCGCGCGCGCTGGCCGTCTTCAAAGGCCAGCGGCAGACAGTCGGTGTAGTTGTTGCCAAAGATCCAGTTGTGCCACGCCTGGTTATAGAACCAGTCCACGCCGTCGGTGGCCGCGGCCCAGGCCGTGCCCTCGTCCATCCACTTCTTCAGGTCGTCCCAGCTCTGGACGTCAACCTGCGGGTCCAGCCCGGCCTGATCCATCAATTCCTTGTTGTATTGCCAGGTCATGGCAAAACCTTGGAAGAAGTCCAGAGAACGGGGGCCTGAAAGGCCATGCAAGTCTGACCAGGAATTCTTGACATCGAACTGCCAACGGTCCCACCAGTCGAAGGGAATCTCGGAGAGATCGACGGCCATCTCGTAGTTGCTTTTGTCGAAGAAGATCTGCATCTCCTGGGTTAGCTCGATGGCGGGCAAGTAGCCGCCAGCAACCTTGGCTTCATGCGCGGCCGCGGTGTCCTCGTTGATAGAGAAGACGTTGACCTTGATGCCGGGATTCTGGGACTGGAAGAAGTTCCATATCTCGCGATAGGGCGCCTCATACTCGGCCAGCGACATGACATCAATGGTGGCCTCGGCTGCCTCGGGGTGCGGCGGCGGCTGGGGCTTGGGTCGCGGGTGCAGC
>JAAUPU010000203.1 GCA_012032975.1 Caldilineaceae bacterium
CCACGGGAAGTAGGGGCCTTGCGAAGCGTAGTTGGGCGTAAAACCGCGCGTCCAGAGCGGCACATCCAGCTCCTGGATCTGCGGCCAGTCGCGCACCGCGCCATCGACCACGATGCCAATCCCGCCGCGGCCGATGTAGAAATAGCGCGCCAGCATCTCGCCCAGGCAGCCGTTGTGCATGCTGCCATAAGCCTGGATCACCAGCACATCGCCCGGCTGCACCGCCTCGAAGACGGCCCAGAGCGCGGTGCGTTTTTCCGCGCCCTCTTCCGAGCGGGTGTTGAGCAGGTCCTCGCGCTTGGGCATGAATTGCAGCGTCACCGCGGGGCCGACGACCTTGGCCCCCTTCTTGCGCGGCAACGGTCCTTCGATGAACGACTGGCTGATGCCGATCTTGTGCAGCGTTGCACTGGCGTTGGCGCTGCCGACTTCGTAGAGCTGCTCGATGAGCGCGGGGTCGGGACGGGCAAAGTCGTCGCCGTGGATGGGCAACTGTGCGGTGATCGCCGGCGCCGGCAGTTCGGCGAGAATGGGATAGTCGTTGGCCATGAGTTTTCTCCTGATTTTTGGTAGGGGCGATGAGACGCTTCGCCTGTTGTATTGCGCTTGTTTACTTGGTTACGATGGCAACCGCTGCCACCATTCGCTTCTGATCTCATACTGGTTGCGCGCCAGTTTCGGCTCGTACCCCAACAACCGAAAACCACACTTTTCCAGCACGCGAGTGGACGCCTGATTATCTGGATGGGCGAACGCCCCTATTCTTGGCAGGCCGATGTCTTGAAAGCCAAATTCCAGGCTGGCGCGTACCAGCTCCGTTGCCAATCCTCTACCCCAAAAGTGCGGATCGAAGAAATACGAAATCTCGACGCCCCAACCGGGATAGAACGGGTCGACGCCCAGCCCACCCCATCCACAAAGGATGCCGGAATCGGTATGGACAGCGGCCCACGGCGCATAGCCAATCGTCGATTCGAGCTTGGCATAGGCGCGAATGTGGTCCGAAAACTCTTCGAGCGACGTGGCTGTGTAGGTGTATTTCATTGCCTGGTCATCGCTCTGGATGCGATAGAGGGCCTCGAAGTCATCCTCATGCAAAGGGCGTAATGTCAATTTCCTTGTCTGCATGACAGGCAACATGCGAACCTCCTCAGCCAAAAACGTTTCACATCCGTGCGGTGGGCGTCGACAAACGCCCAGTCGATCTCCACACCCAGTCCAGGGCCGTCCGGCACCGGCACATGGCCGTTGGCGTCGATGGCGTCCAGTTCGTCGCTGTAGTTGGTGTAGACTGGCGCGGAGGTGCTGGGCGCCTTGGGGTGGACGAGGCCCAGCTCGTAGTAGTTGGCGTTGCGCACCGCGGCCATGCAATGGCGCTGGGCCGGGCCGGGCGCGTGGATCTCCACGTCGAGGCCGAAACCCTCCGCCGCGTGCGCGACCTTCATCGCGCCGGTGATGCCCATGTCGTAGGTTGGGTTGACGCGCATGTAGTCGGTGGCCTCGGCGAGCACCATGTCCACCTTGGGTTCCAGTGTGCGTACATGCTCGCCCATCAAGATCGGCGTCTTGATCAGCTGACGCAGCTTGCGATGGGCGTTGAAGGAGAGACCGCCATCTTTGAAGGGGTCTTCGTACCAGAGAAGTTGGCCTCGTCGCAGGCGCGGCCCACCTCCAGCGCGTCGGCGAAGGTCTCGTATTCACAGGCCGGGTCGATCATCAGATGCATCTTGGGGCCGACCGCCTCGCGCACCTTGAGCACGTTGGCGACCTCGCGTTCGATGGGCGCATGGCTCCAGCCGTGGATCTTGAAGGCGCGGTAGCCCATCTCCTGGCATTGCACCGCAAAGTCGCCGAAGGCCTCCGGGCTGTCCAATCCGCCGTTTTCGTCGCCGTGATAGGTGGAGGCGTAGGCCGGCAGCGTCTTGCGATAGCCGCCCAGCAACTCCCAGACCGGCGCGTTGTAGAGCTTGCCGGCGATGTCCCAGAGCGCGCAATCGACCAGGCCGACGCTCATTCGGTCAAGCTTGCGCAGCCCCCGCTTGACGTCGTTGTAGATCAGCTCGCGTTCGAGCGGATTGCGCCCCAACAGATAATCGACATACATCTCCATCTGTGCGTAGTCGGCGTGCGAGCCACCGACAAACTCGCCCGTGATGCCCTGGTCGGTGTGGATCAGCAAGATGTAGGCCGAGCGCCGGAGCGTTGCGCCGGCTTTGTAGACCAGGTTGAAGCCGTTGTAGTAGTCATCGGGCGCCAAATCCTGGCTCTCCCATTCAATCTTCTGCACCTCGATCGCGGCGATCTTGAGCTGGTTTCCCATTCGGCTTCTATTCTCCCTGCGTAGGTGGATGTGGAATTGGAGCGCTGCGCCCAGCACTTGACCTGATGACGGCGACGGCGGAGGCAAGGCGGCGCCAAAAGTATAACGTCGCGGGTCAGGCTTTGGCGAATCTCCCGGCCAACTTTGGCTGCTTCGGCAGGAATAATGTGGAGCGCAAATGGATGGGCTGTCTGTCGTTCGTTCCAAAAATCACGAACTCTTGCACAACCGCGTCGGGTTTGTTACACTTCGCCCCATCTGAAGAGCGGTGGGTGAGCAGGCCAGAGTTGTCCAACAAGCCCTCACCCTCGGATGCAAACGAAATCCAGCAATTCACGATTTTGCTCACGCGAAGCCGCGAAGACGCAAAATTGAACTGGGACGGCTTCGCGTTTTTCGCGGCTTCGCGTGAGATATGTTGAGATTCGTGAAGTACTGAAATCTATGGATAGTCGCGTACGTGAATGTGCCGGCCTTGATGCCGACGATATCGACTTTCTGCACCGGGTGGAAGCGGGTCTTCGCATTACCGCGGATGTCAGCCGCGCCGACGCGCTGCTTTGCTGCTTACTGAAACCGCATGAAGCGCTGGTTGTGCAACACGCTCTACCGCGCTCGATCTCGTCGCTCTACCGCGAGTCGGCGACGGGGCAAATTCTGCGGTCCGATGGGCAGCCCCTTCTCTTTCGGACATTCAACGGGGGCAGTGGCGGTCATCAGCAGAAGGAGACTCCGAACAGCGGCGCGCCGATCATCCAGGACGTTCAGCCGATCACCCGAGATGGCAAGCGCGTCATCGGCGCGCTACTCTTCGAAACCAACATGCTGGCCCACGAGCGACAGCGGCGGCGCAACCGCAGCTTTCGCCAGGCGGTGCTCTGGCTACAGCAGATGTGTCTGGCTGGCGAGCTGGAATCGACGCGTAATCTCAGTCGTTTCGGGCTGTACGACGGTATTTACCTGGTCGACCATCACCGCGTGATCACCTATATGAACGGCATTGCGGGCAACATGTTGCGTTCTATCGGTCTCATGGCCAACCTGCAGGGCAAACGGGTGGCCGAGCTAGAACCGGTCGATGAAGAGATGGTGGAAAGCGCCTTCAGTTCTCGCCAGTGTCATGAGCAGCGCACAGAATCGATGATGGCCGCGTTTGGATCCGCAAGACGATTCCGCTCACGCCCCGGTCCAACAACGCTCAGGATTTCTGGCTCAATTTGCCGTGGCTGGGCCAACGCAGCCCCGACGACGTTTCCTCGGTTCTGGTCTTGGTCCACAATGCCACAGAGGCTGTGGAGAAACAGCGAGAACTGAATGTCAAGTCGGCGATCATTCAAGAGGTTCACCACCGGGTCAAGAACAATCTGCAGACCATCGCCGCCATGTTGCGCATCCAGGCGCGGCGCAGCGAGAGCGAAGAGACCAAACAAGCGCTGACCGGGGCAGTCAACCGCATCCTGAGCATGTCGGTGATCCATGAATTTCTCAGCCAGGACGAACACCGCCCCATCAACATCCGCGACGTCTGCCAGCGGATCGCGGACCAGGTGACGCGTGTCGCCGCCAGCCCGGACCAGGAGATCGACATCCGCGTCCAGGGGCCGACGATCCGGCTGCCAGCCAGCCAGGCCACGCCGATGGCGATGGTCGTCAACGAGCTGTTGCTCAACGCGCTTGAGCATGGGTTGGCCGATGTGAACCAGGGCCAAATCCTGATCGAACTCGGCGATTTAGGCGATGCCGTTCAGATTGTGGTACAAGATGATGGCGCGGGTTTGCCGCCCGGTTTTGACCCAGAGCAGAGCAAGAGCCTGGGCCTTCAGATCGTGCATACGCTGGTCACCGATGACCTCAAAGGGGAGTTGCGACTGGAAACGGGCGCGACGTTAGAGCATCCAACCGATGGCGAACATATCGGCGGCGGAAAGGCTCTCTCGACCCAAATCGGGACACGCGCAATTGTCACATTCCCAAAACGTTCGCTGCGCGTGGATTGAGCGTGTCAATTGTCCGCAGGTGCCACACAGATTGGATGATTGGAAACTAGAGATCGGCTCCAGGGCCACGCTAATCTCAACGCTCCAATCTCAGTCGCCTGCGCAGCTTTCAGAATGGATGTCCTTCCTTGGACTTCACTCTTTCTCAAGGAGACGTAAAACGTGGAACGAACACGGGTAATCATTGCCGATGACGAATCGCTGATTCGCATGGACCTGCGCGAGATGCTGACGAATCTCGGCTATCTGGTCGTGGGCGACATCGGCGACGGGCGCAGCGCAGTCAACCTGGCGCGCGAGCTGCGCCCGGATGTGGTGATCATGGACATCAAAATGCCTGATCTGGATGGCATCGCCGCCGCAAAAATTCTCACCGAAGAACGCATCGCGCCGGTGGTGCTGCTCAGCGCCTACAGCCAGCAGGATCTGGTGCAGCGGGCGCGCGACGCAGGCGTGGCCGGCTATCTGGTCAAGCCCTTCCGCGAGAGCGACCTGACGCCCGCCATCGAAGTGGCGCTGGGCCGCTTCTCCGAATTTCGCGCGCTGGAGCGGGAACTGGACGATCTTCAAGAGGCGTTGGAGACGCGCAAAGTGGTGGATCGCGCCAAGGGCATCCTATGGACAGCCAAGGATTGCAGCGAGTCGGAAGCGTTTCGACAAGATTCAGAAGATGAGCATGAACAACCGCAAGTCCATGCGCACGGTGGCCGATGCGATCATCCTGGCGCATCAAGTCAGCGAATAGGGTTGGAGCAAACCAGTGCGATTGTCGATCATCATCCCCGTCTACAACGAGCGCGCCACGCTCGAAGAGATCGTCCAGAGGGTGCGCTCGGTGGATTTGACCGTGAACCGCAACGGCGCCAACCCGCGACTGGCTGGTCCGGTCACGTTGCAACGGGAGATCGTGCTGGTTGACGATGGCTCAACCGACGGCTCGCGCGAGATTCTGGCTGCCTGGCGCGACCAGAACGAAGCGGACATGCGCATCGTCTTTCACCCGCAAAACCGGGGCAAAGGTTCTGCGTTGCGCACCGGCTTTGAACATGCCAGCGGCGAAATCCTGGTCGCCAGGATGCCGACCTGGAGTATGACCCGCGCGACTACGTTTTGCTCCTCGAACCGATTTTGGAGGGCCGCTCGGCAGTCATCTACGGCAGCCGTTTCATGGGCGGCCCTCGTTCAGCCATGAGCCTGAGCCACACCCTGGGCAACAAGATGCTTACCCTCTTCACCAATCTCCTCTACGGCACCTCACTGACCGACATGGAAACCTGCTACAAATGTTTTCGCAGCGATGTGTTGGCCGGTGTGCAGTTGAAGAGCCGCGCGTTCGAGATCGAGCCGGAGATCACCGCCAAGATTCTGCGCCGCGGCTACACCATTTTCGAGGTGCCCATCAGCTACAACGGGCGCGACTTTCACGAAGGCAAAAAGCTCAACTGGCGCGATGGCTTCAGCGCCGTGCGCACGCTGATCAAGTATCGCTTCTTCGAATAGCTCGTGGCGCTTTAGCTCGTGGCCATCCAACCTGCTCCGCGTCCGCTCCGGGTCGCCCAATCCCCGCCGCTCAACCAACCCGGCCATCGACTCCCACCCACATTTTCAACACCTTTCGCGCCAGCGTTTGTCCTGTCCTCCGCAACATGGCTGGTTCAACTCTATCGACTGGCGCTGCTTGGCTTGTTGCTGGTTGGGCTAGGTCTGCGTCTGTGGCTGCTCACCGCGTTTCCACTGCGCGAGGATGAAGCCATCTACAGCGTGTGGGCGCTCCACATTTTGCACGGCGACCGCTGCTCCGTCTCGACATGGCCGGACAAACCACCGACTCTTCTCTG
>JAAUPU010000204.1 GCA_012032975.1 Caldilineaceae bacterium
CATCGTCACCGTGACGACGACCGCAGGCCAGCAGTACACCCCACCACATGCGCGCCGTGCCCGGCACCGCCTTTGGGCGCGTCCGCTAGCCACTGGTCGCGTAAGTCCCGATCCCGCAGACCAACACCAGCTACGGAGCCGTAGCGATCCCAAACTTCAATGCGTAGCGCCCCAGCCGTGCAGCGATCTCGCCCAGGCGCTCAAACTTGCTTTGCGTTAGGTGCTTGCTGTAGGCAACCCTAGTCGCTTTCACCGGACGCCGCCTTTTCAATCTGCTGCTTATAGTTTCGCAGGCCGTACAACCGACCAGAGAAGGTGTGGACTATCGTCATCAAATCTTCGACCATTTCCTGCTGTGGCGACAACTGTTCCTGGTTGGCTACGATAATTTTACAGCCGTGCTGTTCGGCAAACATCTCGAAGTAGTCGAAGCCGAAGCGGCTAAACCGATCCTTATGCGCAACGATTAGCTTGTCGATTCCGCCCCGCTCTATTTCTGCTAAAATAGACAAAAAATTTTTGCGCTTAAAGTTCATGCCGCCGCCGACTTCCTCGATCCATTCATCGACCGCGATCCCGCCACCTAGACAAAACGTTCGCATTGCATCGACCTGCGATCTTAGGTCATCCATCTGCCCCTTGGACGATACGCGACAATATACCACCGTCTTCTTGTCGGCTTGTGGAATGTCAATCAGTAAAGCCTTATGAACATCGGACTCGTCGTAGTACCGCTGACCGCCGACGCCCCTTTTTTGCGACCAGTTTTCCTTGCGTGTCCCAGCGGCGAACCGTCACAGCCGACTTGCCTACGCGCTTCGCAAACTCACTGACTCGGTAGATATTGCTCATAACGAGCGACTATATCACACTATGATCAAGAAGTAAAGGGCTTATTCAGTCTCCTAATCCCAATCGCAATCACAATCACAATCGACCAGCGGAGCGATTACGATTGCAATTAGGATTACGATTGCGGAAACTGTTGCCTTATTTACGCTGCGGTGGTATCGAACCGGGCTGGGGACGCGCAAAGGTTTCGGCGACATCGGCCTCGGCAAAGCGCGGTTGATCGGCATAGAGAAAGCAGCGCGCAATGCGGTTGGCGCTGGTGCGATAGAGGCTGGGGACTTGCGTCCAGCACTGCTCCATCACGGCGGGACAGCGATCGGCGAATTTGCAGCCGGCTAATTGGCGCGCATCTTCAGCCTCGGCCACGACGCCTTCCTCCTCTTCCTGCTCCCAATTGCGCACGGCGCGCATCCGCGGAATGGAGCTGATCAGCAGTTGCGTATAGGGGTGTTCGGGCGCGCGGATCACCTTTTCGACCGTGCCGGCCTCGACCACTGAACCGCGATACATAATGATAATGTTTTCACAGATCTGATAGGCGGTGGTCAAATCATGGGTGACATAGAGGATCGAGATGCCGAAATCGCGATTGAGCGCGCGCAGGCTTTCCAGGATCGTGGCGCGCAGGGAGGCATCGACCATGGAAACCGGTTCGTCAGCCAGAATCACCTTCGGTTTGGGCAACAGCGCGCGGGCAATCATGACGCGCTGGCGCTGACCACCGCTCAGTTGGTGGGGAAAACGGCCGAGGATTTCGTTCGCACGCAGGCCGACGGTTTCCAGCGCCTCTTCGATCAGACGCTGGCCTTCTTTGGCCGAACTGGCCAGTTTGAACTTGGCGACTGCCGCGAACAGTAGATGGTCTGCACGGTAGAAAGGATTGAAGACGCCGAAGGGATCCTGGTAGATCGGTTGTACGTCGAGCAGAAATTGCTTGCGCCGCCGGCCCTTTAGCTGGGCCAGGTCTTCGCCCTTGTAGAGCACCTGACCGGCGCTCGGCGTCGTCACGCCGAGGAGCAGACGGGACAACGTCGTCTTGCCGCTGCCGCTCTCGCCGGCCACGGCCGTCATGGCCGGAACATCCGACGTAATGGAAAGGGTCACATCATCCACGGCCACGGTGCGGTTGCGGTTGAGGAGGCCGCCGCCAAATACTTTCGAGACGTTGCGTAGTTCCAGGATAGGCGTCACGCGTTGACCTTCGCTTTCGCGCTTTGGGAATAGGATTCGCTATAAAGGTGACACGCCACCTGGCGATTGCCCGCCACTCGTTCCAAGGCAGGTTCGATCTGGTAACAATGTGCCATCACCGCCGGGCAGCGCGGCGCAAAACGGCAGCCAGCCGGCAGTTCAATTGGACGCGGCGGCATGCCTGGGATGCCGATGAGCCGTTCGCTCTTCTCTTCCAGGCCGGGCACGCTTTCGATGAGCAACCTGGCATAGGGATGTTGGGGGTCTTGCACAATCTGCTCGACCGGCGACAGCTCCACCAGCTTGCCGGCGTACATCACCCCTACGCGGTCGGCGAATTGGGCCACCAGCCCCATATCGTGGCCGACCAGGATGACGGCGGCGCCGGTCTCTCGCTGTAGGCGGCCCAGGGTGGTCATCACCTGGCGCTGCACGACCACATCCAGTGCGCTGGTCGGTTCGTCGGCGATAATGAGCTTGGGCTTGAGCACGGTTGCGGTCGCCATGCCGACGCGCTGTTTCATGCCGCCGCTCAACTCGTGCGGAAACATGCGGGCGACGCCGGCGTCCAGACCGACATTCGCCAGCAGTGAGCGAATATACTCCCTGAACTCGGCTTTGCTCCAGCGATAGCCATGATCCTCCAGGCCGTCGATGATCTGGTCTTCGATGCGCATGACTGGATTGAGCGCGTTCATGGCGGCCTGGGTGACCAACGAGACGTCGGCCAGACGGGTGAGGCGCATCTCTTCGTCATTCAGCTTTAGCAAGTCGCGCCCGTCGAGCCAGATTTCACCCGCGACAATCTGTGCCGGCGGGCGCAACAGGCGCATGATGGCCAACGCCAACGTCGACTTGCCGCAACCGGACTCGCCGACCAGGGCCAGGCGCTCGCCGGCGTTGAGGGTCAGATCGACGCCACTGACCGCTTTCACAGCGCCATCGGCCGTGAAGTAATGCACGTGCAGATTGTTGATCTGTAAGACTGGGCCGGATGATGTGCGCGCTTGCATTTCTAAGTTTTGCACCATTAGACACTCTTTCTCAGGCGGGGATTGGCCCATTCGTCCAGCCCTTGTGAAACGAGGAAAAGGCCGACAAAGAGCATGACGATGATAATAATCGGCGGCGCCCACCACCACCACCAGCCGTTGATCAGGGAAGCGTACCAGATATTCCAGTAGATCGTCATGCCCAATGTGTTGGCTTCAAACGGTCCTAATCCTAGCGCTTCGAGGCCGATAGAGGCCAACACGGCGCCAGAGACAGAGGTGATGAAGGTCGCCACGATAAAGGGCGCCAGATTGGGCATCATCTCTTTTACAATGATCTCCGGGCCGCTCATGCCGGTGAACTGGGCCAGTTCGACGTAGTTCTGCTTGCGGATCACCAGCACCTGCGCGCGCAGCACGCGCGTCGGGCCGAGCCAGGCCAGCGCGGCAATAATCAAGGCCATCAATTCCACCGAAATCGTGGTCGACACCGAGATCGCAATGATCACCAGCACGATGAGCGGCGGGATCGTGCGCAGGATATCCACCGTCGAGCGTACAATCGTATCGAAGATGCCGCCGTAGTAGCCGCTAAAAAAAGCCAGAATCGTGCCGATGGCGACGCCAATGGCGCCGGCGATCAGACCAATGCGGATCGTCTTCGGCGTCCCTTCCACCATTACGGCCAGAATATCTTTGCCCAGCCGGTCGGTGCCCAACCAATGCTCGGCGGACGGTGGCTGGCTTGGCCGGAAGGCGAGCGGGCGCGCATCGTCGGCTTGGGTTACGCTGGCGCCGATCACAACAAAGATCGCGATCAGCAGCAGCAAGATAGCGCCGTAGATCAGGTTTGGGTTGCGCCGCAGGTAGAGCAAGAAATTGCGCATTCGCCGCGGGCGCAAAGGCGCGGGCGGGGCGCTGATCGTTCCATCCATTGCAGTCACGCTACTCACTCTACTCACTCCTATAATTGATGCGCGGGTCCAGCAGCGGATAGACCAGATCGATGACCAACATTGTGAAGGCGACGCTCACGACAATCAAAAAGACGATGCCCTGAATGACAAACCAATCAAAGCCGCGCACGGCCTTCAGCAACAGGCTCCCTACGCCCGGGTACGAAAAGACAAGTTCCACCAGGATCGCGCCGGAGATGATCGTGCCCAGCGAGAGCGCCAGCCCGGTCATTTGCGGCAGCAGGGCATTGCGCATGGCGTAGCGATAGAAAATGCGCTGATCGTTGAGGCCCTTGGCTTCGGCCTGCAACATGTAGTCTTCGCCTTGAATCGTCACCATCATCGAACGCATGCCCATGGCCCAGAAGCCGACCTGCGCCAGCACAATCGACAGCGCGGGCAGAATCGAGTGATAGAGAATATCGAGCATAAAGTCGAAGCTGAGGTTTGGAATTTTCTGGGTACTGAAGCCACCGGAGAGGGGAAAGATTGGAATCCTAAAGGCAAAGGCGTAGAGCAACACAATCCCCATCAGGTAAAAGGGCACGGCCGAGAAGGTAAAAAAGGCCGGGAAGATCACGCGTAGGAAGAAAGGCGCTTTGTCCCAGGCCAGCAGCGCGCCCACAAAGGTGCCCAGGCCGAAGCTGATCAACGTGGCCGTTAGCAACAGCCCCACCGTCCACGGAATGGTGCGCCGCAGGCTGGAAAGCACGGTCGATGGATACTCGGAGATCGAGACACCAAAATCCAGCCGCACCATGTCGCCCAGATAGGTGAGATACTGGCGCCACAGCGGCTTGTCGAGACCAAACTTGGTATTATACGTTTCGATAAGCGCTTTGGAATCTTCCGCACTGACGGAAACGTTCTCGGTCGCCAGTTGAAACAACTTCTGACGCACAGGGTCCTGGCCGGACATGCGCGGGAAGAAGAAATTGATCGTGGCCGCCAAAAATGCGACGACAAAAAACTGCAAAAGCCTTTTCAGAAAGTAGCTGACAGTCATAGCAATCCTAACAGCAATCCTAACAATGTGGGACGCGCAAAGATAAATGACCCATTGACAAGGTGAAGGGGTGAAGATCACCTTGTCACCCTTCACCTTGTCACCCTTCACCTTGACGCCTACCTGGGAGAATTTATTTTGCGCGAATCCCCTACGGCGCGTCGGTAGCCTGCAACTGCATCATCGTGTACGGGAAGCCGGTGTGCATCCAGATGCCGTTCATGTACGGATCAGTGGTTGTAGAAGGCCAGTTAGTCCAATAGTGCCCATTGTTGCCCGTGCGATTGTAGAACTGTAGCAGCGGCACTTCCGGCAGGTCGCGCAGCCATATCGCCATCGCCTCGCGCTCCAACGCACGCACCTGCTCGTCAGACGTCGCCGTGGCCATCTCTTCCACAATGGCATCGAAATCGGGGTTCGAATATTGCGGGAAGTTGCCGCCCCCGCCGATGCTGCCGGTCGTGTAGAGCAGCAGCGTGCGGTAGATGTCGCCGGACATCGAGCCGTTGTGGCCAAAGAGTCCGCACTCGAAGTCGCCGGCGTTCAAACGGGTGCCAATGTCGGGCGGCTGCGAGAAGGAGGTCTCGATCCCGGCCTGCTTCAGCATCTCCACCACGACCGGCCCACTGTCCGAGAAGTGCGGTAGGCTGAGGATATTGCACTTGATGCGATCGCACTGGCATCAGCCCAATAGCCTTCGCCATCTTTGGTATAGCCGGCGGCGGTCAGCCGCTCGTCCGCCTCGGCCACATCGTAGCGACCCTGGTCGTATTGGGTTCCCAGCTCGGCCAGGTTGTCCATGCTCGTCTGCAGGCCGTTAAAGGGCGGGAAGGGCCAAATGGACTTCTGCCCGTTGCCGTTGAAAGCGAAGTCGATCAATTTGTCGCGGTCGATGTAGCGGTTGATCGCCCAGCGCACTTCGGGGTTGTCCAGGTGCTTGACGGTGACATTCATGAACATCGACGTCGGCCACCACGAGACCATGCCATAAGGCCCTTCGCGGCCCGTCCAGGTCGTGGCGTCCGGATTCTCGGCCAGGATCTTCTCGATCAGGTCGACGCGGATATCGTGCGTCTGGTCGATTTCGTTGCGGATCAAGGCGGTGGCCTGAGCCTGCTGATCGGCC
>JAAUPU010000205.1 GCA_012032975.1 Caldilineaceae bacterium
TTGACAACGGCAGGCTGCTGTTTGTCTCTGTCCCCGCCATCTCCGACCCCAGCCAGGCAGGCGGCTCCGATGGATTGATGATGCCTGAATATTCATCGTCTGATCGTCGTTCAAGATAGACTCCCTGATTCGATCCACCATTCCCAGCAACCCGCCGCACCCGACGGTCGGCCGAGACAACGACCGGCTCGCCATCGCACACAGGATCTTGGATGAGAACAGAACTTATGGCGGCTACTGGCAATTTGGTATACTGAACCACTACATTCAGAAGCACAAATGCCACGGGGCGCAATGATGACCGAAGCGACAACAGATGCACCTACACCACTCAGCTATGAAGAGGCGTTTGCCCAACTGGAGCAGATCCTCGCGACGTTGGAGGATGGCGATCTGCCTTTGGAGCAATCGTTGATGCTCTATGAGCAGGGGGCGGAGCTTGCCCAGTTGTGTACGCGCTTGCTCGACCAGGCGGAGCTGCGCGTGCGCCAATGGCAGCCAGGCGACGAAACCACGCCGCTGGACAATTGGCAAGAAGGGTAAGCTCAATCAGCCATCTTGAATTTTTCTAAACTTTTTCCAATTAATTTCTTGTAACTCCCGTGCATCCTATGGTATCATCGAACGACTTGATGGCGCGCCTGGAGAGGATTGTGTATTCGGTACGCGCCTCTTGCTTTTGTCCCATTGTTATTGTCCTATCCAAACGGCGCAACTGTTGTGAAGCCTGTTGAAGTCAGTCCTGTAGCGGAGGAATTATGCGACGCGTAGTCTTGATCCGGCCCAAGCGCGATGGCCGTATTTTCGGCAAATCCCCAGGCTCACCCTATACCCTTATGCGTCTTGCCTCCCTGGTTCCCGACGAAATTCCCGTCGAAATCTGGGATGAGAACCTGCGCGATATGCCGCTCGACTCGTTGAAGGAAGGCGATCTGGTCGGTATCACAGCCATGACCACCGATGTAGAGCGGGCCGAGGAAATCGCGCTCATCGCCAAGAACCGGGGCGCAGGTGTGGTGGTAGGCGGCGTCCACGCGACGTTGCTGCCCGAGCATGTCGAGACCTTTGCGCACAGCACCATGATCGGCGAGGGGTACTTCACCTGGCAGCGGCTGATCGATGACTTTGCCGCCCATGGCATCAAAGGGATGGAGCCGGTCTATCGCGACGAAGAGTGGGCGAATCTGGACGGCATCGCCACCATCACCGACCGTGTGATCAAGATGGTCGATGAGCACAACAACTACTGGACGCCCTATCTGGAGATCACCCGCGGCTGCCCGCGCAACTGCTCTTTCTGCACCGCCATCCGGGTCAGCGGGCGCAAGATGCGTCTGCGTCCCATCGACGAGGTGGTGGACGAAATTGAGCGGCGCGGTATTCGGCGCTTCTTTTTGACCGACGACAACTTTGGCCTCAACTTCACCACCGACCCCGACTATTGCGCCGACCTCTTCGAGGCGCTGGCCAAGCTCGACCTCCAGGGCTGGACCTGCCAATCGGAGATGAGCATTGCCAAGTACCCCGAATGCTGGAGATGAGCCGCGCGGCGCATCTGGATAAACATTTTATCGGCTTCGAGAGCGTCAATCCTGACAACCGCCGCGAACTGGGCGGCAAATCCAAAGGCATGGCCACCGGCGCTGGCGAGGCCATCCGCCTGATTCGCGAGACAGGCGTCGGCGTCGTCGGCCTGTTTGTGATGGGCTTTGACCACGACACGCCGGAAACGTTCCAGACGATGTGGGACTTTATCCGCTCCAGCGAACTGGACAGCATCAGCATCACTGTGTTGACCCCCTTCCCAGGCACGCCCTTCCGAGAGGTGGTCGAGAGCGAAGGCCGCCTGCTGGATATGCCGTGGAAATATTACGACACTGCTCACGTCACCTACGTGCCCAAAAATTTCACCGTCGAAGAGATGCGTTCCTCCTACGACTGGCTCTGCCGCAAGACCTACAGCCCTGCGCAGATCGCACAGCGCGGTCTTCGCTCGCTCTGGCGCTACCCACTCTCGCAGGCTGGCAAGAAGCTCTTCGGCAGCTTCAGCACAGACTACGGGTACCGACGGACATACGCCTACCGCAACGCTTGATTCCCGTCAAAAAGTCCAATAAAAAGGAGGGTGGCTCAATACATGCCACCCTCCTTATTTTGTTGGGCATCCGTTCTTGTCGTACAACATGGTCGCCGCGGGTTCAAGCAACCGGCACGTCGATCCGCATCGTGGTTTCGGCGTGGTGAGTGCTTGCTTCCGTCGGCAATGCCAATCCTCGAAAAAGACGCAGTGCCGCGTGATTATCTGCTTCGATCGCGGCGATAATCGTCCTGACCTGCATTCGCTTGGCCAGCAGTACCATCCGCCGCAACAACTCTGCGCCGACCCCGCGCCGCTGAAAATCGTCCCGCACGGTGATCGCCGCTTCAGCTTCTGGGTGATCCGGTTCCCCAACCGGACGGGCCAGACGCGCCACGCCGACGATATGTTCGCTGCCGTCTTCACTGGTTGTCAACGCCAGCACTGCGCCGCCTTGCGTTCGATTATCGACATCGGCCAGTTCGACCGCTCTCTGCTGTTTGGTCCTCTCATCCACGCGGTCCACATCAATGTGAAAGCGCCGGCGTCGCGTCTCCGTAGAGAGATGGGCAAACAAGTCCAGCAGCAACGGCGCATCGTCTGGCCGGATAAGCCGCGAGCGCAACGTCAGTCCGTCGCGTGTCTTGAACCAGGGACGCGTTTTGTCGATCTCCCCCGCGTAGCGACTGCGCCGTCCCATGCTTAACGAACCCTAACCATACAATGGGCCGAAGTTGGCGCACGCCCGGAAATCAGCGCCCGTCGGTTCGTTGGCGCCAAAGGCTGCCCAAGCGCTGGGCCGGAAGAGACGCTCCTCCGCGACATTGTGCATGTAGACTGGAATACGCAACATGGCCGCCAGCGAGATCAGGTCCGCACCGATATGGCCATAGCTGATCGCACCGTGGTTGGCACCCCAATTGTTCATGACGGTGTAGGCGTCGCGGAAGGGGCCGTGGCCGGTGACGATGGGCGCGAACCAGGTGGTCGGCCAGGTGGGATTGGTGCGTTCGTCCAGAATGGTGTGTACTTCCGCGGGCAGTTCGACGGTGTAGCCCTCCGCGATCTGCAAGGCAGGGCCGAGGCCATGCACCAGGTTCAATCGACACATGGTCACGGGCATCCCGCCGCGGGTGGTGAAGCGCGTCGACCAGCCGCCGCCGCGGAAATACTCCAACATACCCGCGTGCCACGTCGTGGCATCCAGACAGCGGCCCGCCTCCTCTGGCGTGATCTCCCAATAGGGTTTCATGGCCGGATGGCCGTCGATCTCCTGCTGGCCTGTGCCATCCAACGTGGCTGGCCCCGAGTTGATCAGATGCAAGATGCCGCCGGCCGCGTGGCCTTCGAGTTGATAGCCGGTGACGCGTGCCACCGAATCGGGACTCCAGTGGGTGCGAACATCGGCGAAGATCTGCGCGGTGTTGGTGAGCAGATGACCGAAAAGCATGGAGATGCCATTGAGCGCGTCGTTCTCGGTTGCGACGACAAAAGGCGGGCGGATGCCGTTCCAGTCGAATGAAGAATTGAGGACCGCTTCCAAGAAGTCGCCATTGGGCAGGTGGTCGGTCCACTGGCGCTGCCCCTGAAAACCAGAGGCGATGGCGTTACGACCCAACGCTTCCTCGCCATACCCCAATTCGGCCAGGCGTGGATTGCCGATCATCAGGTCACGGGCGATCAGCGCCATCTTGACCGAGATCGCCCAGGCGCGATCTTTTTGGGCACGGCTTTGCTGGCGGTCGGCTGGATTGTAATCCTTGCCCTCGGGGCAATTGGCCTTTGTCCACGCCAACGCACGGTCGAACTCGTCCGGGTCGTAGATCCCCTCCTCCAGACGGCGCACAAACTCGACCATGTCGATGGTCTCGACACGCATGCCCAGAGTGCGCTCGAAAAGCGTATGGTCCACGATGGAGCCGCTGATGCCCATCGAAATCCCGCCCATCGAAAGATAGGATTTGCCGCGCAGATTGGCCACGCAAAGGCCAGCGCGGGCAAAGCGCAGTAGCTTCTCCTGCACATCCGCCGGGATCGACGTATCGTCGCTCTCCTGGACCTCGCGTCCGTAGATATTGAAGACGGGCAACCCCTTCTGGTTGTAGGCAGCCGAAACCGCGGCCAGATAGACCGCGCCAGGGCGCTCGGTGCCGTTGAAACCCCACACCGCCTTGGGCAGATGTGGGTCCATGTCCATGGTCTCGGCGCCATAGCACCAACAAGGGGTGACGGTCAGCGAGACGCCGACGCCGCGCGCCGAAATTTCTCGGCGTCTGAGCAGCTTCTGCCACACCCCGATGGTGCTGTCGGCGATGACGCATTCGACAGGCAAACCGTTGTAGTGCCGCAATCGCTGGCTCAGAAACGCGGCCACGGACTGGGCCATGTTCATCGTCTGGGTCTCCAGCGATTCGCGCACACCGCCCAGACGCCCGTCGATGGTGGGTCGAATGCCGATCTTGGGCATCTCGCCGAGCAAATTGTTGCGCGGCGGGTTGACTTGCAGTTCAGAGATGTTGGCCATGTCGGTCTTTCTTCGTTGATGTTTATTCGTGACGGTTGTTGCATTGTGGCAGCGCGCGGATTTGTGTCGATTGTATGCGCGTGTGGCTATGACCGGGTTGCCAAGATGTGTTCGATCTGTGCCGCAACGTTGGCGGCCTCCGCGGCATTCAGGACGCCCATTTCCATCTCGCAGGAAAATGCTCCTTTGGCAGGGATGACCTTGAGGTTGCCATTGGCCTTTTCAGCGGTGTACCCTTCCGGTCCGGCGGTGGCGGGCAAGACAAGACCCAACGCATCCTGGTCGGGTGTGCGACAGATCCAGCGCACGCCCTTGTCCAACTGGTCGGGTCGGTGGCGAATGTAGTCAGCGCTTCCATCTGGGTGAACCTGCAAGCTGTGCGCCCAACCGGCTTCGTCGGCCAGATAGTCGATGACGAAGACGATCTCCGGATCACAGGCCAGGTCTGCCGACAGGATGTGATGCTGTTCCGGGCGCTGTTCCAATTCGTCCAGCAATTTCAGATAGCGGTCGCTCGGCTGCACATGCGAGGGAATGCTGCGCCGCACGCGCACGTGGTCGGGTGTGGCCTGTGCGCTGTAGACCAGGCGGCTGTCGTTCACCGGGCGAAAGTTGGCATGGGCCATGTACATCAGCTCCATGGGCGTATTCTTGAGGTTCTTGATCGTCATGCTCGCCGTACATTGATTGGCGCCAGCATAGAGCTTGACGAGCGGTTCCGCCACGTAATTCGTGCTGAAGGCCACGGTATGCTGATACCGTCCGCCCAGGCCGATATACGCGCCGCCCGCATCTTCGCCCAACACGATATAGGCGGATTGGTACGGGGCATTGGGCAGTTCGCCATGCAAGGGGTGGTTGTCATGCTCGGTCGGCACGCCCATGGCCGTCGCGCCGCAGTGGAGCAGAAAGCCGCCGTAGGTCTCCAGATAGTTGCGGGTCGCGCGGGGTTCATCGAACATGGAATGCATGGTGATGTCGCGCCCGCCAAAGTGAGCCGACCAGATCTGCTGGCCCTGGAATGGCAACAGCAGCAGTTCACCCGCACCGTTGCTCAAGCGCACAGCCTGCACACCGCTGTCAAAACGAAATGCTGACGCGGAAAAGGCGCCTTCTTCCATCAGCAAATGTTCGCGTTGTGTAAAGAACCAGGGCTTGAGATGCAACAAAACAACAGAGTCACTCATGATCAATTTTCCTTTTCTATCATGAAGTTTTCAGATCGACCGGCGGAAGCCCAATTGCAGCACACCCCCAAAACCGTTGCCGGAGACTGGACGGCTGGATGAGAGAATGCCAGGGGGTGGCTATTCCAGACTGGTGTGGGGGAAAATCTTATCAGCGCAAGCGCAGACTAACAGATTCCCTGATTGGCGTCAAGCAAATCACGCATTTTCTGGCTTTGTGCATTCCAACGAGCCACGAATGGTGAGAATCTTGGACACGCTTTGGCGCCAAAGCGTGTCTGCACAGGACAGATTGCCATTTTCTTATATGACATCTGGCTCTTGGCG
>JAAUPU010000206.1 GCA_012032975.1 Caldilineaceae bacterium
ACCTGGGACAAACCCGAAATGCACTGCCCTGTTGCGCGCCTATGTGCTGGCCAGCCATGCACATCGCGATCAACTGCGCGAGACGGGAGAACCCTACATTCTCCATCCGCTCACCGTGACTCTGATCCTCGCCGATCTGCACCTGGATATCGCGACATTGAGCGCGGGTCTCCTGCACGATGTAGCCGAGGACTCGGCCTATGGCATCGCGTATATCAGCGAGCATTTTAGCCCGCTCATCGCTTCCCTGGTGGACGGCGTCACCAAGCTGAAACGGATCAACCAGATCGGCAACACACAGCATGGCATCGCCGACGCCAAGGCCGAGTCGTTGCGCAAAATGTTCCTGGCCATGGCGACGATGGACGGGTCGTGTTGATCAAGTTGGCGGACCGGCTCCACAACATGCGCACGCTGGGTGGCCAACCCAAACACAAGCGCAAGCGGATCGCGCGCGAGACCCTGGATATCTTTGCGCCTCTGGCCAATCGGCTGGGGATCTGGAGAATGAAGTGGGAGCTTGAAGACCTGAGCTTTCGGCACCTGGACCCAAGCACCTATCGCAACCTGGCCAACGCGATGAAGCAGAAACGCGATGATCGCGAAAAGTGGGTGGCCAAGACCAAGTTTGAACTGGAGCAGGAACTCAAACGCGCGGGAATTGCGGCAGAGGTCTCTGGACGTCCGAAACATATCTACAGCATCTACCGCAAAATGAAGCGCAAAGAAGTGGACTTCGACCAGATTTTTGATCTGCACGGCTTCCGCATCATCGTCGAGAACGACGCGCAATGCTATGCAGCGCTGGGCATCGTCCACACCAAATGGCGTCCGATTCCCGGCGAATTTGATGACTACATCGCCAATCCCAAAGACAACATGTATCGCAGCCTGCACACGTCGGTAATGAGTCCGCGCACGGGCCGGCCAATGGAAGTCCAGATTCGCACCCAGGAAATGCACGAGATCGCGGAAAAGGGGATTGCCGCGCACTGGGAATACAAGGACCACGAGCGCCACGAAGAGGCGTATCGCCAGAAGATCCAGTGGATGCGCCAGTTGATGGAGTGGCGCCAGGAGGTGGCCGACGCAGCGGAGTTTGTCGATGGCATGAAGACTGATGTCTTCAACGACCGGGTCTTTGTCTTCACACCCCAGGGTGATGTGATCGACTTACCGGCCGGCTCGACGCCCATCGACTTCGCCTATGCCATTCACACCGATCTGGGGCATGGCTGTCGCGGGGCGCGAATTGGCGGGAAAATGGTCGCGCTCGACTATAAGTTGCAGAACGGCGACCAGGTCGAGGTGATCGATGCCAAGCGGGGCGGGCCAAGCCGGGATTGGTTGAATCCCAACCTGGAGTATGTGGCGACCCAGCGCGCCCGCAGCAAGATCCGCGCATGGCTGCGCAAACAGGGGCGTGGGGACAACATCCAGCGCGGGCGTTCAGCTTCTAGAGAAGGAGATGAAGCGGCTCTCGATCACAAGTAGCTACGATTCCGTTGCCAAGATATTCAACTATGAGAAGCTAGATGATTTTCTGGCCGCGGTCGGCTACGGGGAGATCAACTCTCAGCACATCGCCCGCAAGCTGTTGGAGAACGAACAGGCTGAACAGGCCCAGCAGGAGCAATCTTGGGAGGAACTGAGTTCGTCGATGGTCTCGAAGTCCAGGCGGCAATCGACTGCCGATGGATTTCGTGTTCAGGGCGTGGGTGGCCTGTTGACCCATCTCGGCAAGTGCTGCAACCCTGTGCCTGGGGATCCAATCGTGGGCTATGTCACGCGCGGTCGTGGTGTGACCGTGCATCGCTCGTCGTGCCCCAACGTCAGCCATCTGGTGCGCAAGGGCAACAACAGCCGGATGATCGACGTGCAGTGGTCGATTCAGCCCCAACAGACCTTTCCCGTGCGCATTCAGGTCAGCGCCTACGACCGTTCCGGATTGATGCGTGATGTCTCCAGTCTGGTTGCCGACGAAAAGATCAACATGCTCAGCGTTGAGGCGGTGACCGGCCAGGAGGACAATCTGGCGCTGATCAATGCAACGCTGGAAATCGAGGATGTTGCCCAGTTGACACGTATCTTGACCAAGATCGACCGACTGCCCAATGTGGTGGAGGCCACGCGCAAGATCAGCTAGCCGACTGACCATCCCTCTCCTCGGGCAGTTGAAGATGATACCCCACCCCGCGCACGGTCAACAGAAAGATCGGGCTTGACGGATCCGGTTCGATCCGCTCGCGCAGCCAGCGCACGTGTACGTCCAACGTGCGTGTATCCTCCAGATACGATGTCTCCCAGATCGAACTCATAATCTCACTGCGCTTGACGACCATCCCATGTTTGGTGATCAGCATCTTGAGCAACGCACATTGCTTCGGCGTCATGCGAAAGTGGCCGCTGGGCGTCGCCACGGTCCGCTTGGCCACATCCAGGTGGATCGGACCAAAGTCAAGCTGTTGATTGGCGCTCTTGTGCCAGGCCGAGTAGAGCAGCCTGGCGACCGGCTGATCGCCCAATGGGAGGCGCAGCACGTCGTCGAACTCGAACTGGGGTTCGAGCGGTGAATCGGTGACGGCTATCATTGCTGAATTTGGCAGACGGTGGCGCAATATCTCGCAGAAGCGGACGCGGCTCTTCGGCTTGCGTTCGAGTTCAACCAACACCACATCTGGAGGGAGATCCGACGCAGCGATCGTCAGCGCGGCCTTCTGGTTGGTGACATGAGTGCATTCCCACTGAAACCGATTGACCACGGCGGGGGAGGCAGGGTAATGGGGACTCGCTTCAGCTTCGAAGAGGTCAGTGCCATTGAGCAGCACCTTGAGTTCGTGCACAAGCTTTGCGCGGCGGCCTGCGTATAGGACTCGTAGCAATTCTGCTTTTGGCATTTTGTCTGTTGTTCTGTTCGAGGTGCGGAGTGAGGTGGGAATATTATAGCCAACAGACCCATAATCGGCAATCATCGCCGAAATGGCAGAACTGCCCCAAATCGGGGCGGCTTCCTGGCAGCACTCTCGCGGTCATGCTGTGGGTCGCGCTCAACCACTGCCAGGAACTCTCGTTACATGCGTTTCTGGGGAGAGGACGGAGACTAAAGCGGGATCGCTTCCAGTTCGTCGATCATCTCGCCGATGACATCAAACCCACCCTGCCAAAAGGCCGGGTCGGTGATGTCGATGCCCGCCTCCTGCAAGATCACCTCTGGCCGCGCCGAACCGCCATATTCCAGCATTCTAAGATAGCCGGGCTTGAAGGCATCGCCTTCCTGCTGATAGCGACGGTAGAGCGCCAGCACAAGAAGTTGGCCGAAGCTGTAGGCGTAGCAATAGAAGGGGGTGTAGTAGATGTGGGGAATGCTCACCCATTCATAGCGGAACTCGTCGCTCAACTCGACGCTGTCGCCGAATTGGTCGCGCAGATTTTCCATGTAAAGCTCATGCAACTCGTCGGACGATTTGTTGGCCAGGATCGCCTCGTGGGCAGCGCGCTCGAAGAGCACAAAATAGGCTTGACGCAGGACAGTGGCGTACATATCATCGACTGCCGCAGCCAACAACTCCCGTCGCACCAGTGGATCGCTCTCTTCAGCAAGCAGTCGGTCGGTCAGCAACATTTCAGAGAAGACGGAGGCCGTCTCGGCCAGCGGCAAGGCTGAATGTTGGGTGAAGATGGAGTGGTGTTCGGCCAACATGCTGTGGATGGCGTGGCCCAACTCGTGGGCCAACGTCGCCACATCGCGCACTTTGCCAGTGAAGTTCATCAGCACCCAGGGCGTCTGGCTCGGCAACACCGTTGCGCAGAAGGCGCCGCTGCGCTTTCCCTTGCGGATCTCGCTGTCGATGTGGTTTTCGTCAAAGACGCGCTGCGCCTTGGCAGCCACATCGGGGTCGAATTTCTCGAAGGTCTCCAAGACCATCTGCGCGGCTTCCCCATAGCCGATCTCATGTTCCGATTCGGTCAGCGGGGCATAGATGTCATAGCGCCGCAGCTTGGGCAGACCGAGCCAGCCCGCTTTCAGTTTGAAGTAGCGCTGGAAAAGAGGTGCGTTGGTCCGGCAGACTTCCAGCAGCGTATCGACTGCGGCATCCGGGATGTCGTTGGCCACATTGCGAACCGCAATCGGTGAACTGTAATGGCGTAGCTCAACCTGCTCATTGGACCAATCAGCACCCGTTCACATACATCTGCGCCAGGATAGCGGCGTCTGCCGCGTACACGCGATAGAGTTCCTGATAGGCCGCTGCTCGTCGTTCTTCGTTGGGTGAATGGACGTAGGACATCAACTCGCCGCGCGTCATCGTCTTGGCCTCGCCGTCCACCTCCAGCGTAAACTCCAGCCGGTTGGTGAGCATGGAATAGAGAGTGAGGACGGCGCTGATGCCGTTGGCGTCCTTGACGTTGATCACCTGCTCTCTGTTTTCGTCCAGCGTGAAGGGCTTGGTGCGCCGGATATCGAGCAGGAAGTGGCGATAATCTGGGTGCTCGGATACGTCTGGCAACAGTGCGTCTGCCTCTGTATCGTCAAGCGATTTCCACCAAAGGTCGAGAAAGAGGATGCGATTCTGCGCCTCGGTCAGCACCTGTTGGATGCGGTTCTGGAAAGCCAGGGCCGCGGTCGATTGAGTATCCTCCGAGAACCAGAGAGCAGCATACGCGCCCAGCACAGACAGGCGTTCGTCCAACGCTTCGTACTGTCGAAGGATCGCCAAAAAGTCGTCCGCATCCATCCCCGGATCGAGCTGCTCGCGCTGCGCGACAAGTGATTGCACCGCGGATTCCAGTTCAGCAAGCTGGCCGGCGATCGTCTCTTCGCTGCGGTCGCTGAGTAGGTCCGAAAGGTCCCAGCCCGACAAGTCATAGCTTGATGTCCGGGTTGCTGTTGCACTCCTCATAACCATTGCTGCCTCTTTCTTCTCGTCCATCTGTGCCGGCGCATTCTCTTCAAAACTCGTCGCGGCCAGTCGGGGATTCAGTGTCGTTATTCGCTGGCCATGCGCCGCAGCACCGTGTGCAGAATGCCACCGTTCTTGTAATAGTTGACTTCGACCGGGGTGTCGATGCGGCTGAAGACCTGGAACTCTGTGACAGAGCCATTCTCTGCGGTGGCGCGCACGGTATAAACCTGACCCGGCTCCATGTCGTCGCTGAGACCGAGGATGTCGAAGGTCTCGAAGCCGGTCAGACCCAACGTCTCCTCATTTTGACCATCCATGTACTGCAACGGCAGCACACCCATGCCCACCAGGTTGCTGCGATGGATCCGCTCCATGCTCTCGGCGATCACCGCGCGCACACCCTGGAGTTGCACTCCTTTGGCTGCCCAGTCGCGGCTGGAACCAGTGCCATATTCCTTGCCCGCCAAGACGATCAGCGGCGTGCCGTCGTGCATGTAGTTGGCCGCGGCATCCCACATGGCCATCGTTTTCATCTCTGGGATGTAGACGGCAAGGCCACCCTCTTCCCCATCCAACATCTGGTTCTTGATGCGAATGTTGGCAAAGGTGCCGCGCATCATGACCTCGTGGTTGCCGCGCCGGCTGCCATAGCTGTTCCATTCGGAGCGGGGCACGTTGTGGCTCTCCAGGTATTGGGCCGCTGGGCTGCCCGGTGCGATGGAGCCGGCCGGGCTGATGTGGTCGGTGGTGGTGCTGTCCGGCATGATGGCCAGCACCCGTGCGCCGATAATCGGTTCCACCGGCGGAACCTCCAACGTCAGGTCCATGAAGAAGGGTGGCTCCTGAATGTAGGTGCTTTCCGGGTTCCAGTCGTAGATCTCTCCGCCAGAAACCGCCACCTCGTTCCACTCTGCGTTGCCGGTGAAGACGTTGCCGTATTGCTCGGTGAAAATTTCCGGCTTCAGGCTGCGGCGAATCTCCCGCTGGATCTCTTCCTGCGAGGGCCAGACATCGCGCAGATAGACCGGCTGGCCGTTGGGGTCGTGGCCAAGCGGCTCGTTGTCCAGGTCGATGTTGATGGTGCCAGCGATGGCGTAGGCCACGACCAACGGCGGTGAGGCCAGGAAGTTGGCGCGCACAGTCGGGGCCGATGCGTCCCTCGAAATTGCGGTTGCCGCTGAGCACCGAACA
>JAAUPU010000207.1 GCA_012032975.1 Caldilineaceae bacterium
CTACGACTTCCAGAAGTGCGAAGAGACCGGTCGGCTGGCCAACTTTGCCAAGGCGCGGGGCGTCTGCCCGGCCACACGAAGGCATCTTTTTCAATGACTCGGATGTCTTCAAGATTATCGAAGGCGCGGCCTACACGCTGCAAGAGCAGCCCGACGCCCAACTTGACGCGTACCTCGATGACCTGATCGCCACCATAACGGCCGCGCAGGAATCGGACGGCTATCTCTACACCGCGCGCACCATCGCCGAACGCAACGGAACAGTTGGGCAGTTGGACCCAGAGCGCGAGGGTCAAACACGCTGGTCGAATCTGCGCGTCAACCACGAGCTGTACAACGTCGGCCATCTCTACGAAGCAGCGGCCGCGCACTTTGAAGCCACCGGCAAACGGTCGCTGCTGGATGTGGCGCTGAAGAACGCCGATCTGATCGACGCAGAATTTGGACCAGGCAAGCGGCTGGATGTGCCCGGTCATCAGGAGATCGAGATAGGACTGGTGCGCCTCTTCCGGGTCACCGGTGAAGCTCGCTATCTGGAGCTGGCCAAGTTCTTCCTTGACGAAAGAGGCCACGCCCACGGACGCCCGCTCTACACCAATCATGACAACCCCGGCTACATGCAGGACCACCTGCCCGTGGTCGACCAGCGCGAGGCGGTCGGCCATGCCGTGCGTGCGCTCTACATGTATGCGGGCATGGCGGACGTGGCCGCGCTCACCGGCGACGTCCGCTATGTAGCCGCCATCGACCAGATCTGGGAAAACGTGGTCGGCAAGAAGCTGTACTTGACTGGCGGGCTTGGCGCGCGCCACCACGGCGAAGCCTTCGGCGAAAACTACGAACTCCCCAACGACACAGCGTATGCAGAAACCTGCGCAGCCATCGCCAACATCCTTTGGAACCACAGGATGTTTTTGTTGCACGGCGATGCCAAATACATTGACGTACTCGAACGCAGCCTGTACAACGGCTTTCTCTCCGGCATCAGCTTGAGCGGCGACCACTTCTTCTACGTCAACCCCCTTGCCTTCGACGGTCACTTCCTCTTCAACCGCGACGATTCTCAGCAGCGCAAAGCCTGGTTCAATTGCTCTTGCTGTCCGTCCAATGTGGTGCGCCTGCTGCCGTCGTTGTCCGGTACTCTCTATGCGCAGTGCGACGACGCGGTCTTCGTCAACCTCTTCGTGGCCGGCTCAGCAGAGTTGAGCATCGAAGGCGCCGCCCTTCGGCTGACTCAAGAGACCGCGTACCCGTGGCAGGGCAAAGTGAAGATCAAGTTGGATATCTCAACGGCAATCGACTTCACACTGCATGTGCGCATTCCCGGGTGGTCGCGCGGAGAACCTGTTCCCAGAAATCTCTACCGCTATTTGGAGCAAGAAACGCAGCCACCCGCTCTCTACGTCAACGACGAGGCGCTCCCGCTGGATATCGCGCAAGGATACGCACGAATTCAGCGCCAGTGGCAGCCGGGCGATGAGGTCAAACTGGAACTGCCCATGCCAATCCGTCGTGTTGTCGCCCATCCGCAGGTCGAAGCGGACGCGGGGCGCGTTGCCCTGGAACGGGGGCCGCTCGTCTATTGTTTTGAGGCGGTGGACAATGGGGCTTCTGTACTCGATCTTGCCCTGCCCGACGACAGTCACTTCACGCCAGTTGACAGCCCCGAACTGCTCGGTGGCGTGGTGACGCTACACGGCGAAGTCGAAGGGCAGAAATGGGTGGCCGCGCCCTATCACGTTTGGGCGCACCGCGGCGTGGGCGAGATGACCGTCTGGCCTCTGAGAAAGGAATGAACCCATGATCCGCTGGGGAATCATCGGCTGTGGCGATGTCACCGAAGTGAAGAGTGGACCAGCCTTCCAGAAGGCAACCGGCTCCGCGCTGGTCGCCGTGATGCGCCGCAACGGTGCGTTGGCGGCTGACTATGCGCAACGGCACGGCGTACCCAAACATTACGATGACGGCGCCAGGCTGATCGCCGACCCGGAGGTCGATGCAGTCTATGTCGCCACACCGCCCGATGCCCACAAAGAGTACACGCTGATGGCCGCGGCGGCCGGCAAGCCGGTCTACGTCGAAAAGCCGATGGCGCGTAACCATGCCGAATGTTTGGCCATGATAGAGGCATGTGACGCGGCAGATGTGCCGCTTTGGGTGGCCTATTATCGGCGCGCCTTGCCGCGCTTTCTCAAGGTGAAAGAACTGCTCGACGGCGGCGCCATCGGTGCGGTGCGAACGGTCACAGCGCGCCTCTATCAACCCGCCAAACCAGAACAGTTTGCCGGCGAACAACTCGCCTGGCGGCTGGATCCGAAAGTCGCCGGCGGTGGCATCTTTGTCGATCTCGCGTCGCACACGCTGGATTATTTGGATTATTTCCTGGGGCCGATCACTCAAATACGCGGCTTTGCTGGCAACCAGGCTGGCAACTATGCTGCCGAGGACACGGTCGCGACCAGTTTTGTCTTCGCCTCTGGCGTGCAAGGAAACGGCATCTGGTCCTTCAACAATTTCGAGAACGTTGACGAGACCGAGATCGCCGGCGAAAGGGGCAAGTTGACCTTTGCCTCATTCGAGGAGGCACCGGTTCGGCTGACCACGGCGGACGGCGTGCGCGAATTTCACATTCCTAATCCCGCCCACGTTCACCAGCCGCTGGTCCAGAGCATCGTCGATGAACTCAACGGCCAGGGCAAATGCGCCAGCACCGGCGTCAGCGGCGCACGCGCCAACCGGCTGATGGATCAAATTTTGCAGCCCTACTATGCGTCGCGGTAGGTTGAGGACCAATTCGCAGCCCGAGATAGAATTGCGTAGGAATCCGCTGGCGTTGAGGATTTGATGAGGATTCACCAAGAAAGTCTGAGAAAAATGCGTCAGAGCACAACCGCAGTTTTGGAACGCAACGTGCGCTGGCAGGGCGCGTTCGAGTTGGAACCCTACGAAACTGCCTGGGCCGGCGAAGCGATCTATTTCGTGCGCACGCTGGAATCCAGCAGTCTGCCGGCCGAATTCTCCGCCCGCGTCCAAATTTCGCCCGACGGCATGAACTGGTGCGACGAAGGCAGCCAACTGCCCATCGTCGATGCGCCAGGCGTCAGCTTCTGCCGCCTGACCAACTTTGGCGGCTGGCTGCGGGTCGTCGGCGAATTGCCGGTCGGCGCATCGGCCAAAGTCATCGTCTATTTGGCATTGAAAGAGTAACCGTAATGGAACTGAAACGTGTCGTGATCACCGGCCTCGGCGCACTGACGGCCATCGGCAACACGGTGGACGAGTATTGGCAAAACCTGCTGGCTGGCAAAAGCGGCGCCGCTCCCATCTCCTACTTCGACGCCAGCGGCTTCAAAACCCAGTTCGCCTGCGAACTCAAGCAGTTCGACATCGGCGACCATCTGGATCGCAAAGAGGCGCGCCACGCCGACCCATTCTCCCAATATGCACTTGTGGCTGTCGAAGAGGCGCTGCGCAACGCCGCGGTGGATGTCGAGCAGGTGAACCGCGACCGCGTGGGTGTGATCTGGGCGACCGCGGTGGGTGGCATCACCACCACCGAAGAGCAGTTGGAGAACTACATCCGCGAAGAACGAGGCCCTCGCTTCAGCCCATTCTACATTCCAAAAATGCTGCTCGATTCCAGTTCGGGCGTTATCTCGCTGAAGCATGGCTTTCGCGGCGTCAACTACAACACGGTCTCGGCCTGCGCATCGTCCAACGCAGCGCTGGTCGATGCCTTCAACCTGTTGCGGCTGGGCAAGGCAGACATCATCGTCTCCGGTGGTTCGGAAGCGCCGATCACCCCGTCGATGATCGGCGGTTTCAACGCGGCCAAAGCGCTCTCTTCTCGCAACGAGGATCCGGCCACCGCATCGCGCCCGTTCGACGTGGAGCGGGACGGCTTTGTGATCGGCGAGGGGGCCGGCGCGCTGATCCTGGAGGAATACAAACATGCCGTGCGTCGCGGCGCACACATCTATGCTGAACTGATCGGCGGCGGCGTCTCCGCGGATGCCTATCACGCCACCGCTGCGCACCCGGAGGGAATCGGCGCAAGCCTGAGTATGCAGGCTGCGCTGGACGACGCAGAATTGACAGCAGCCGACATAGACTATGTCAACGCCCACGCGACCTCCACGCCGCTGGGCGATGTCAGCGAGATCAAGGCCATGCAGCGGGTGCTGGGCAATCACCTGGCGAACATCAACATCAGCGCCACCAAGTCCATGACCGGCCACCTCCTCGGCGCAGCCGGTGCAATCGAGGCCATCGCCTGTGCGTTGACCATTGCCCACGGTGAGATCCCGCCCACCATCAACACCGAGCAGGTCGATCCAGAGGTGCCGGCTGAGTTGAACTTGACGCTGGCAAACAAGGTGACGCGCCCGGTGAAGGTTGCCATGAGCAATTCGTTTGGCTTTGGCGGCCACAACGCAACGATTATTTTGAGCGCGGTCAGAACGTAGTCCAACCACTCGAGCCATTCATGTCCCGTCGTTTCTTATTGATCCTGATCCTTCTGGTAGTACTCCTGCTGATCCCAATTCTTTGGCGCGCAGGTGGACCAGAAGGTGATGAAGCGTCACCTGCGGCCACCGAAGCGATCGCGATTGTGCTGCCGCCGACCGCGACCCCACCGTCAGTGGAAAGCGGATCCGCGGAGCAGACAGCCCCGTCGAGACACCTTCGCAGCAGCCGACCGAGGCGGCCGCGCAGGCACCCGCCTCGCTACGCCTCCCCCCGCCAATAATCCAGCGGCCACCGTGCCCACCGAGACGCCCACAACTTCGCCCCCGCTGGTTGAACCACCAACGACAGCGCCTCCTGTTTCAGCGGCGCAGGCCCCAAGCGGTCTGCCCTTTGCCATCAACCTGCCGCCTGGCTTTGGCATCAGCTACTATGCGCGAGGTGTGGATGGCGCTCGTTCGCTGGCCATAAGTCCAAGCGGAACCCTCTTTGTCGGCTCACGCGGGGCCGGGCGCGTCTATGCCGTGCTGGACCCAAACCAGGATGGGGTTGCCGATGAGGTAATCACCATCCGCAGCGGGCTGAACTCGCCCAACGGCGTTGCCTTCCACAACGGCGCGCTCTACGTCGCCGAGATCGGCCGCATCCTGCGCTTCGACAACATCGAGGCCAATCTGCGCGCCGCACCGGAGCCGGTCGTGGTCAACGACAGCTTTCCCAGCGACCCCTGGCACGGCTGGAAGTTCATCGCCATCGGGCCTGACGGCAAACTCTACGTGCCGGTCGGCGCGCCCTGCAATGTCTGCGAAGCGCCTCCGCCGTTCGCCAGCATCACACGCATGAACCTGGACGGCTCCGGGCTGGAGACCTTTGCCAGCGGTGTGCGCAATTCGGTCGGCTTCGACTGGCATCCGGCCAGCGGCGCGCTCTGGTTCACCGACAACGGTCGCGACGGCATGGGCGACGACGTGCCGCCCGATGAGCTAAATTACGCACCGGCTGCTGGGCTGAACTTCGGCTTCCCCTATTGTCACGCGGGTTCGATCCCCGACCCAGAGTTTGGCAACCTGCGCCCCTGTTCCGACTTCACGCCGCCAGCCCAGGCGCTGGGTCCACATGGTGGCCGCGCTGGGCATGCGCTTTCTACACAGGCGGCATGTTTCCCGCCGAATACACCAACCAAATCTTCATCGCGGAGCACGGCTCGTGGAATCGGTCGACGCCGATCGGCTATCGTATTACGCTGGCGCGGCTCAGCGGCGACCAGGTTGTGAGCTACGAAGTATTCGCCGACGGCTGGCTGGAAGCAAGTGGCCGCGTACGCGGTCGTCCCGTCGACGTCGAGATCGCGCTGGATGGTTCGCTGCTCGTCTCCGACGACGACCGCAGCGCGATCTATCGGATCAGCTACGGCCAGTAGTACCCCATTCGTAGGGGCCATTCGGTGAATGGCGCTGGGTGAATGGGGCTGGATAAATGGGCCAAGCAGCGCTTGGCCCCTACGAATTGGTTGCCCACACCTGCAACAAAAGGAGTCTTATGAACGGCATCACACCTCAGGCGTTGCGGCTGGCTGACCCCGAACTCAGCCGCTTTGACCCGCTGGAG
>JAAUPU010000208.1 GCA_012032975.1 Caldilineaceae bacterium
CGAAGCCGGTCAAAGCCAACCTCCAACGGGACCAGCCGGGCGGCCTCATCGCCCAAAGTCTCGCCCGTTGCCGAGAGTGAGCCAACGCCCGCAAAGCAGAGCGATGCACCGGTCAAATCCAGACGCAGCAGAGGCTCGGCCAGCGCAGGCAAAGCGGTAGCGTCTCCAGCCAACGCGGGTGGCGCGGCTGTTGACAAAGCCCCGACCCAGGCAGCCACCCAATCCGATCCGGGAACAAAAAGCACCGCACGAGCCAGCAGCGTCAAGACGACCGTCGCCAAAGCTGAACCGGATCCGTCTGTGGACAAGCCGCCTGCGAGTCGGTCGGGCCGCGCGACATCTGGGGCAGCAAGCGCCAGCACACGTAGCGCCGCCAAAGCTCCATCGGCATCGTCGAAACCGACAGTGCCGGACGAGTCCGACCTGCCCCCGCCCAAAGTGCGTGCGGTCACAAGCGTCAACAAGAGCCAAAAACGGCAGCCCAAGAAGAAGTAATATCGATAACACAGGCAAGAAACGTGTTCCAGGATGCGGCAAGATTTTTGACAGTCCCCTTGCCCTTATGCTACCCTGCCTGCTTGTGCAGATTGCAGCCAACCGATGTCCCGACCGATGTCGGCGGGTCTGCGCCAATGAAATATCTGCGCCAATTAAATAGATGACTCTTATGAAGAGAGGGGGGAGGGACCGGCCCGATGATCCCCCAGCAACCCACTGGAGTCCCGGTTTCCGGTTGTTACCTGTGTAGAGAGTCCGAGTGTTGGCGATGGCTTAACAGCTAACCTTATCGCCAATGCACTGATTCACTATACGACAGCGGCGGACCTGGTTGGGTGCTAAATCCGATAGATTCTGGGAACGGAATCTTGCAGATGAGAGCGCCCGTGTACCACCTCCTGGCGACTGTCCGGAGGTTTTTTTGTTGGATGGGCCTGGTATGAAGAGAGCCGACCCGGGAGAATCAAAAGCTATGCCTACCGTATTTTGGGAAGATAACAAAGTCAAGATGATCGACCAACGGCTGCTGCCGGATGAGTATGTCATCGCCGAGTTCGAGACTGTGACCGATGTGGCCCGCAGCATTTCCGATATGTATGTGCGCGGCGCGCCGGCCATCGGCGCAACGGCCGCCTATGGGATGGCGCTGGCGGCGTTGGTCAGCCCGGCCACAGAGCGGGACAGCCTTGTCGCGGATCTTCGCGTGGCCAAGGAAACCCTGGATGCCGCCCGACCCACCGCGGTCAACCTGAGTTGGGCCACAGCCCGGTTGCTGACACTGGCCGAACGCAGCGTGCTGCCCAACGTCGATGACCTGCGTGCGCTGCTTCTGACCGAGGCGGAAGCGCTGGCCGCCCAAGACGTGGAAATCAACCGCCGCATGGGTTTCAACGGCGCGGAGGTCATTCCCGACGGCGCGAATCTTCTCCATCACTGCAACACCGGTTCGTTGGCGACAGTAGATTTGGCACGGCACTGGGCGTCATCTATGCCTGCCAGGAACAGGGCAAGCAGATCCATGTGTGGGTGGATGAGACACGGCCCCGTCTGCAGGGCGCCCGGCTGACCGCGTGGGAATTGATGCGCGCCGAAGTGCCCATGCATCTGATCGCCGACAACGCGGCCGGCCATCTGATGCGCACAGGTCAGGTGGATGTGGTCATCTTCGGCGCAGACCGGGTGGCTGCCAACGGCGATGTGGCCAACAAGATCGGCACCTACAAACTGGGTGTCCTTGCCAAAGAAAATGGGATTCCCGTCTACGCAGTCGTCCCGACCAGCACCATCGATCTCAACCTGGCCACCGGTGACGAAATCCCTATCGAAGAGCGTGGTCCAGAGGAAGTGACCCAGATCGGTACAGCTACCATCGCCCCGGTAAATGTGCCGGTCTACAACCCCGCCTTTGATGTGACGCCCCATCGCTACATCACGGGCATCGTCACGGAAGAAGGCATCTGTTATCCGCCTTTTACAGCCAGCTTGCGTCGAGCCAAGCAAGCGGCCGAAGCGCGCGTCACCGCGCAGCAACAGGACAAGTAGAAATCATGACAAAGTCAGAAAACGGTGAATTGAAGTCCATCTGCGTCTTCTGTGGGTCGAGTGCCGGCGAACGCCCGCTCTATCGCCAGGCCGCCGAGGCTTTGGGTGCAGCCATGGCACGGCGTCGCCTGACCCTGGTCTATGGCGGAGGGAGCATCGGTCTGATGGGTGTGCTGGCGCGCAGTGCTCGCGCCCACGGCTGTGAAGTGGTCGGCGTCATCCCCGAACCGCTGCAGACGCAAGAGTTGGCCGGCGCTCAGATCGGCGAGCTGATTGTGGTCAAGACCATGCACGAACGTAAGGCGGTCATGACCGAACGGGCGGACGCCTTCATTGCCATGCCCGGTGGCTTTGGCACACTGGACGAACTCTTTGAAACCCTGACCTGGGGCCAGCTTGGCATCCACAACAAACCGATTGGCCTCTTCAATATCGACGACTTCTTCCAGCCGCTCTTGCGCCTGATCGAAAATGCCGTGGCCGAAGGCTTTGTCCGTCCTATCGACCAGGGGAGATTGGTGGTGGCGGATGAGGCCAACGCCATGCTCACAGCCATCGCGGCGCACAAGCCGCCCCCAGGCCTGATCACGTGGATGGATCTCGACCAGGCGTAGACGGCACGACCGCACGACGCGTTTCGTATTGAAAGGAACTGCAATGCCCTTTGTGATCACCGGCTCGGTGGCCTATGACTATCTGATGAGCTTCCCTGGCCGCTTCCGCGACCATATTCTGCCCGACCAACTGGACAACATTAGCCTGAGTTTCCTGGCCGATTCTATGCGCCGGGAGCGAGGCGGGGTGGCCGCCAACATCGCCTATACCATGAAGCTGCTCGGCGAAGACCCGGTGATCCTGGCCACGGTGGGCAATGACTTTGGCGACTATCGTCGCTGGCTAGAAGATCACGGACTGCGCACCGACCAGATCATCGAAGTCGAAGATGAACTTACAGCAACCTTTTTTGTCAGCACGGACCTGGACCAGAACCAGATCGCCAACTTTTACACCGGCGCAATGTCCAGGGCGCGCGACTATACTTTGAGAAGCCGCAAGCTGGCCAACGCCCGGCTCGTGCTGATCAGCCCCAACGACCCGACCGCGATGCTTGGCTATGCCACAGAATGCAAAGAGCTTGGCATCCCGTTTGCCTATGACCCGAGCCAGCAGATCGCGCGTTTGAGCGGCGACGACCTGGCGCAGAGCGTGCCCGGCGCGGCCTATCTGCTCTGCAACGAATATGAGCTGGCCATGATCCAGAACAAGACGGGATGGAGCCTGGACCATCTGCGCTCCATCATCGGCGCACTGGTCTTGACATTGGGCAAGCAAGGGAGTGTCATCTACACCGGCGAACGGGAAATCCCCATCCCGGTAGCCACCATCACACAGATGAGCGACCCCACCGGCGCAGGTGACGCCTATCGCGGTGGTTTCTTTGCCTCGCTCAGCGCCGGGCTGGCATGGGAAATCTGCGGCCGGGTTGCAGCTTTGTGCAGCGCCTATGCCCTGGAACAGATCGGCACCACAGCACATACCTTTACCATCGATGAATTCAGCCAGCGCTATGCAACGGTCTTTGGACCGGAGCCAGCCCTGGCCGAGCTGAAAACAAACGCGCACGCGATTGGCGCCACAAACTGAGCACCGTAGACGGATCTCGAGCAGTACAATCAATCAAAGAGGAGTTTTGTCGAGCATGAACATCGCCACCAAGGAACTTGGATACGACATTGCAGACGTCGCCCTGGCCGACCGCGGCCGCTTCCGCATGGAATGGGCGGCCAAAGAGATGCCGGTGATGGCGCTGCTGGAAGAGCGCTATCGCAATGAGCAGCCCTTCAAGGGGATGCGCTTTGCCGCTGCCATGCATGTGACCACCGAAACCGCCAACCTGATGCGTGCGCTGCTGGCCGGCGGCGCAGAGGTTGCGCTTTGCGCCAGCAACCCTCTGAGCACTCAGGACGATGTCGCGGCTGCGCTGGTTGTCCACTACGAAATGCCCGTCTTCGCCATCAAGGGCGAAAGCAACGAACAGTACCATTCTCACATGCAGAGCGTGCTCGACATCGAGCCGAACATCACCATGGACGACGGCATGGATCTGGTTGCCATGCTCCACACCAAGCGTGACGGCTTGCTGAAGCATGTCGTTGGCGGCACAGAAGAGACCACCACCGGCGTCATCCGTCTGCGGGCCATGGCGGCGCAAGGTGCGCTCAAGTTCCCGGTCATCGCGGTCAACGACGCCATGACCAAACATTTCTTCGACAACCGCTATGGCACTGGCCAGAGCACCATCGACGGCATTGTGCGCGCCACCAACATCCTGCTGGCCGGCAAGAACTTTGTCGTCGGCGGCTATGGCTGGTGCAGCAAGGGCATCGCCATGCGCGCCAACGGCATGGGCGCCAACGTCATCGTCACCGAGATCGACCCGCTGCGTGCGCTGGAGGCGGTGATGGATGGCTTCCGCGTCATGCCGATGGCGGAGGCGCCCAGGTCGGCCACATCTTCTGCAGCGCAACCGGTGACATGCACATCTTCGACAGCCATCATTTCGACGTGATGCGCGATGGCGCGATCCTGGCCAACAGTGGTCACTTCGATGTCGAGATCAACATGAAGGCGCTCAAGCAGTCGGCCGTCAAGATCACCCGCGTGCGCGACTTCCTGGATGAATATTTGCTGGAAGATGGTCGCCGTCTCTACGTCGCGGGTGAAGGGCGACTGGTCAACCTGGCTGCGGCCGAGGGCCACCCCAGCGCGGTGATGGACATGAGCTTCGCCAACCAGGCTCTGGCCGCCGAATATCTGCTCAAGAACGCCGACAGCCTGGACAACAGCGTCCACGATGTGCCCGAAGCCATCGACCGGGAGATCGCCTCGCTCAAGCTCAAGGCGATGGGCATCTCCATCGACGTGCTGACCGCGGAACAAGAGTCCTATCTGAACGAATGGGCTTTGGGAACCGGCCACTAGTCCAACCAGGGAGAATCAATCAGGGAGAAGCAAAATGACAACCTTTATGACCTCGCCCAGCTTGTTGTTCACGAGCGAGTCGGTGACCGAAGGCCACCCCGACAAGATGTGCGACCAGATCAGCGACGCGGTGTTGGATGCGGTGATGGCCCAGGATCCCTATGCGCGGGTTGCCTGCGAGACCGCCATCAAGACCGGCTTCGTGATGTTGCTGGGCGAAATCACCACGACCGCCACGGTGAATTACGACGAACTGGTGCGCCGCGTCGTCTCCGAGATCGGCTTCGATGGCAGCGACAAGGGCTTTGACGGGAATACATGCGGCGTGCAGGTGGCTGTCGCCGCGCAAAGTCCAGACATTGCCATGGGTGTGGACAAGGCGCTGGAAGCCAAACTCGGCTCCATGGATGATGAGATCGAGGCGGTGGGCGCGGGCGACCAGGGCATGATGTTTGGCTATGCGTGCGACGAAACGCCAACGCTGATGCCCATGCCGATCTACATGGCCCACAACCTCTCGCGGCGGCTCAGCGAGGCCCGCAAACAGGGCATCCTCCCCTGGCTGCGACCCGACGGCAAGACCCAGGTCACGGTCGAATATGCCTACGGCAAACCGCAACGGATCCACACCGTGCTGATCAGCACCCAGCACGACCCCGACATCAGCCAAAACGAAATCCACGAAGACCTGATCGAAGCGGTCATCGATCCAGTCCTCCCCAAGGAACTGGTGGATAAGAACCTCTTGATCTACACCAACCCAACCGGTCGCTTTGTCGTCGGTGGACCGTTGGGCGACGCGGGGCTGACCGGACGCAAGATCATCGTGGACACCTACGGCGGTATGGGTCGCCACGGCGGCGGCGCGTTTAGCGGCAAGGATTGCACCAAGGTGGACCGCAGCGCAGCCTATGCCGCGCGTTGGGTGGCCAAGAACATCGTCGCGGCCGGCATTGCCGCCCGCTGCGAAATTCAGTTGGCCTACGCCATCGGCGTCGCGCGACCGCTCAGCATCAACGTCGAG
>JAAUPU010000209.1 GCA_012032975.1 Caldilineaceae bacterium
CTTTTTCCGTGGCTGCGAAAAGTTTACGCCCACCAAAGTGGTCGGAGATGCAGTGGCCATCGTCGCCGCGATCCGCGATGCGGTCGGCTACGAGATCGACCTGGGCGTGGAGATCCACCGCAACTTGCGCCCGGAGGAGGCCGTCATCCTTGCCCACGAGCTGCTGCCCTTCCGCATGTTGTACTACGAAGACCCACTGGCGCCGGAGAGCGTGGAGGCCATGGAATATGTGGCCCAGCGCATCCACCTGCCCATCGCGACCGGCGAGCGCTTCTACAACATCTACCAGTTCAAGGAGCTGATCGACCGCAAGACGGTCAGCCTGATCCGCTCGGACCCATCGCTGGCCGGCGGCTTTACCCAGTGCAAGAAGATCGCCGGCATGGCCGAGGCCGCGTTCGTGGGCGTCTTCCCGCACCTCATGGGCAGCCCGCTCAACATCAGCGCCTTCGTCCAGTTCGACGCGTCGATCCCCAACTATGTGCTGATGGAGAGCTACACCTCGTCCGACATCTTCAACGACATCGTGGACCATCCACCGCTGCGCGACGGCGGCTACATCGTCGTGCCGGATCGACCGGGTCTCGGCGCGCAGATCGACGAGAGCAAGCTGGCCCAGTATCCGTACAAACCCAAGCGCATTCCGGGCGTCTATGGCGCCGATGGGTCGGTCGCTCATTAGGATTGAAAAAGCGATGGATCGTTTGTATACTGTACAACAGTGTTGTCAATTGTACGGTTGTGTTCGGTGATGCCTACGCCAGGAGAAGATGATGGCCCGCACAGCAACTCAACACCGACTGGGAGCCACCGAACTGCGCAATCAGTTGGGCAAGTTGCTCAACCGAGTGCAAGCACGCAAAGAGCATCTGCTCATCGAGAAGCTGGGCATTCCTGTGGCGGCAGTGATCAGCATGGAAGAGTATGAAGAATATCAGCGCCTGACGGGGGTGAATCCGCCACTGGCGGATGAGACGAACCTATATCCGCTGCGGGGAAGTGCCAACGTGGAGCTCGATCCATCCGCGCCCGCAGTCAACCCGGATGAATGGGATGCAGCGCGAGGGGCGTTGATCGATGATCGTCCTTGACACCCATGTTTTTCTCTGGTGGGTGGTGGATCCAGACCGGTTGACCAATCCACAGAAGGACGCAATTCAGCGTCATGAAGCCGAACGAATCGGCGTCAGCGCCATCACCTGCTGGGAGATCGCCAAGCTCAACCAGTTGGGTCGGCTCACCCTCGACCGGAGCCTGGTTGATTGGCTCGAAACCGCTTTGTCCTACCCGGGAATTGAGCTGCTGCCACTCACACCCGAAATCGCCATCGCATCCACTCAGTTGCCAGACGGCTTTCACAGCGATCCAGCCGATGAGATGCTGATCGCCACGGCACGCGTCTTCGACTGCCCGCTGGTCACGGCAGATCGAAAGGTACGGGCATATCCGCATGTGGTTACAATCTGAACTCCAGGACATGTTTCCATTCAGCGCCCCCTGGAGCATAACCGCGGTTTAGCGATTGCGGGAAAATAACTACCCACAAAGCCACACGAAAACCAGGTTAAATCTTGGTGTTCCTTCGTGAGCTTCATGGATGCTTTTAATTTTGGATTGGCCTTACACGGAATCGCCTCTGTATACTCCGCGTCATTCGTGTTGGTCTGAATTGTAGCCGGAGAGGAATCATGACCCACACCATCAAGACCATCGTCAAGAACCTTGTGCGCATCGCCGTCCTCTGGGTGGTGGATGCGCTGTCCCTGGCCGCGGCGGCGTGGCTTTTGCCAGGTCTGACCTTCCAGAGCGACGACGGCACCCCGATCTGGGTGCTCACGATTTCGGCTGCGCTGCTGCTCGCGCTGATCAACTTCCTGATCCGCCCACTCGTACTCCTGATCGCGCGGCCGCTGGGCTGGATCGCCACGCTGGTCATCGGCTTCCTGGTCAACGCGGTGGCGCTCTGGGCGACGGCCTGGCTGTTGCCAGGCTTCAACGTGACCTTCTGGGGCGGACTCTTCGGCGGCATCGGAATCGCCTTCTTCAACACGATCCTCACCGGCATCCTGGATGTGGACGAGGAAGGCTCGTGGTATCAGAATCGCATCGAGCGGCTGGCGGCCGAGGCGCCCTTCGACAGCGCGAGCGAACCCGGTCGCGGTTTGATGATGGTCGAAATCGATGGGCTGAGCTACTGGCATGTCAAGAAAGCATTGGCCGACGGGCTGATGCCGACCTTGCAGGCGATGATCGACGAGGACGGTTTTGAGCTTTCCCACGTCGATTGCGGTCTGCCGTCGATGACTTCGGCCTGCCAGGCCGGGATCATGTTTGGCGACAACTTCGACATTCCCGCCTATCGCTGGTACGACAAGAGCAAGCAGAAGCTCTATGTCTCTGCCGGGGACGCAACCGAGTTGAACGCCCGCTACGGCCACGGCCAGGGCTTGATGCGCCACGGCTCCAGCATCATGAACATGTTCAACGGCGATGCGGAGAAGTCCATGTTCACCATGGCCAACATGTTCGAGGCGGACAAAAGTGAGAAGAAGCGTCGCGCCGAGGATGCAGCCCTGCTCATGCTCGACCCCTATTTTCTGACGCGCGCCATCGCGCTCTTTCTTGCCGAAGTGGTGCGCGAACTCTGGCAGGGCTGGCAACAGAAGCGCCACGATGTCCAGCCGCGCCTCAATCGGCTGGCGCATGGCTACCCCTTCCTGCGCGCGGCCATGTGCGTGCTGATGCGCGACATCTCGACCAACATCGCCATCCTGGACATGATGCGCGGCGCACCCTCGATCTACATGCTCTACCTGGGCTATGACGAAGTGGCCCATCATTCCGGCCCGTGGACCGAAGACGCCTTTGGCGACCTCAAACGGCTGGACCAAACCTTCGCCCGCCTGCGTCACGTGGCAAAGGAGAAGGCGCCTCGTCCCTACGATCTGATTGTTCTCTCTGACCACGGCCAGTCCTTTGGGCCGACCTTCAAGCAGCGTTATGGCATCAGCGTCAAGGAGTTGATCGAGCAGAACTTGCCGCAGGGCACTACCGTCGCCCAGGCCATCGGCGGCGATACAGGCGCCAATGGCCTGGCCAGCGTGGCCAACGAGCTGGTCAACGTGCAGGAGAGCGAAGCGGGCACTGCGTTCGACAAGGCGGTCGCCAAACAGGGGCAAAAGCTTGCCGAGCGGGGTGCGGACGCAGTCGAGGAGGGGGTCGCGGCCGAGGAGACCGCATCCGTCACCGCCTATGGCAGCGGCAACGCGGCCCAGGTCTACTTCGATCTCTATCCACGCAAGATCCTGCTCAGCGAACTGGAGGCCGCGTTTCCTGGCATGGTCGATGCCGTGGTTCAGCACGAGGGGATCGGACTGGTCATCGGCTATGAGGAGGATGGCGCCCCGCTTGCCATCGGCAAGAATGGGCGACGAAATCTGAAAACGGGCGAGGTAACCGGGGAGGATCCCGTGTTACCCTATGCGCGCGAGGAGGGACCAGGCGTAGCCACGCTTGAAAAGCGCGTCTGGCAGCTCAAGCGGGTGATGGACTTTCCCAGCGCCGGCGACCTCTGGCTGATCAGCTCCGTCTATCCCGACGGCACGGTCGCTGCGTTGGAGGAGCTGATCGGCAGCCACGGCGGCGTCGGCGGCGAGCAGACCGATGCCTTCATCCTGCATCCGGCCGATATGGAGGTGCCCGACACCCGCAATGCCACCGACGTCTTCCACATTCTGAACAACCATCGCGGCGCGGCGGTTGTAGAAAAATCACAGGTCGCCGAAGAGACAGTCTCAGACTGGTCGCTCGCCAACTTACGCAGCGGTATCGGTCAGGTGCGCACCTGGTTGAACTATGCCATCCGCTGCATTTTCCTGGACCGCTCTGCCTATGCGGCGGTCGTCCGAGACCCACAGATGACCGGGCCTGCGCTGCTGATCGCCCTGGTCATGCTGACCTTTGTCGCGATCTCCTATGAAGGCGCAATGGAGTTGCGACAGTGGCTGGCGGCCGTGGGCCTCTGGCTTCTTTCCGTCCTGGTGCTGGTTGCGGCCGGCTATTTGCTGACCAAGAAAGGTCACTTCACCAAGACATTCCGTGCGCTCGGTTTCTCCCAGTCGGTCTATGTGCTGGGCGTCTTGACCGTCGTTCCGCTGCTCGCATCGCCGATCCGGCTGTTGATGCTGGTCCTCGGCTTTCTGGCGACCTGGATGGGCGCCGCGGTCGCCCATGAAACCCGCGGGTGGAAGACGCTCCTGCTGCCCGTCGTCGCCTATGCCGTGCTGCTGATCGGCGCCGTGCTGGTCAACGCGCTCTTCACCGGCGCCGAGTTTACGGTCCAGAGTGTGTTGTCCAGCTTTGGCATCGCGCCGCCGGCCCGGTGATGGGTCGGACGCGCTGCTTCGCCTGGCGGCATCCTGTCCGACTTAAGCAAGAGTGCGTATCGACATGATCCGCCGTTTCCGATTCATAACGGCTCTGTCCCTTCATTGAGGATGGCCAGATAGCGTATGAGCAAAGATGCGGTTGCGCCGTCCGCCGGTCAATTCCCGCACAATTCCCAGGTCCGAGAGAGCGTTGATGCTCTTGGAGGCCGTGGGGAAGGAAAGTCCGATGTGATCAGAAAGCTCGTTCAGGGTGATTACCGGTCGCTGGCAGAGTACGTTGAAGACGCGTATGGCGCTAGAGGCACTTCGCCCCACGGATTGCACCCGGGCAGCGTCCTCCTTGAAAAGCGCCACCAGCCTTTGGGCCGTGCCAACGGCATTGGATGCTGTACTCGCCACCCCCTCCAAAAAGAAATCCACCCAGGCCTCCCAATCGCCTGTAGCGCGCACCTCGTCGAGCAACCGGTAATAGTCCGATCGATGCTGCTTGAAGAAGAGACTCAAGTAGAGTAGAGGGCTGGTGAGTACCTGTCCGTGGTGCAGGATGAAGGCGATCAGCAGCCGTCCCATTCGACCGTTGCCGTCCAGAAAGGGGTGGATCGTCTCAAACTGGACGTGGGCCAGAGCCGCCGCGAGCAGAACAGGGTAAGGTGTATCCTCGTCGTGAATAAAGCGTTCCAGGGCAGCCATGCACGCGTGGACCTGATCCGGCGGCGGCGGCACGAAAGAGGCGTTGCCCGGACGGGTGCCGCCAATCCAGTTCTGGGTGTGGCGAAATTCGCCAGGGGATTTGTCGCTACCCCGACCGCGGGCCAACAGCACCTGGTGCATTTCGCGCAGGAGCCGGTTGGAGAGGGGAAAGCCATCCCGCAGGCGGGCCATGCCATGTTCCAGCGCGGCCACATAGCCGGAGACTTCTATTACATCATCCAGTGGTGTGCCGGGTGCTTCGTCCAGCTCGAAAAGCAGCAGGTCGGCCAGAGAAGATTGAGTGCCTTCGATCTGGGAGGAAAGCACAGCTTCGCGGCGCACGTAGGCATAGAGGAAGATATTGGGGTCGGGCAGCAGCAGGGAAATGCTGTCGAGACGCCCGACGGCCAGGGTGGCCTGTTCCAACAGGCGCTGGCTGGCGCTGGAAATCTTCAGCGCTGGGCTGGGCGGCAGTGGGTGTGGAACGAAGGCCCGCACTTGTTCGCCCGCGATGGTGCGTATCTCATATTCGCCTGTGCTTCCTCGTCGCATGGTATACGCTCACCTTATTCAATGATCGCTCAATAAGCCAGCATACTATTAAAGAGATGAGCCAAAAGATTTAATAAGCCCTGTCTACCCGGTATAGCCACATCCGCGTAGTCGCTCACGCATAACTGAAAACTTCCAGGGAGATAACATCCACCGGTTTGGCCTCACCGTGAAGCATACGCCTGTCAAAGCCCAACCCCTTCAGATTGGCGGCGAGCAGGACGTCGAGCCGAGCTGTCTCACTCTGCTGTTTGTGCAGCAACTTCCAGCGCCATGAGGTAATTTACGATCCATCTGACTGGATCCGGTTCTGACGATGCTGCTCAGCCACGGCTTGATAGTGGGTCGCCCCTCGGGTCAGCCGCTCCTGCATTTCCGGCGTGAGCGGACCTTTCACTTTTGCCTTGAC
>JAAUPU010000210.1 GCA_012032975.1 Caldilineaceae bacterium
TCTCGCACGAAGCGCGCCCCGATCTTGGCCGCCTCGCGGGTGATCAACGTCGCATAGTTGGGATCCGCGGGAAAGCGTGCGCCCAGATAACTTTGTCCACTTGGCCCGCCCAGAACCTGGTCATGGGTCGAGAGGATTTCGACCTCTCCCAGCGGCGTGATGCGCATCTGCACGCTGGGGCTGTGGAACTGCTCCCCCTGGATCAACTCCTCGACGATCGCACCGTTGGACGACAGCTTGTCGATGTAGTCGTCGAAGGTAATGTTGTCTAGCTCGAAACGCATGGCGCGCAGCTTATTGGCGATTGCATCCAACTGTTCAGCAGCGCCCGGTTCTGGCAGTGCGCCCAGTTCGACAAACGCATTGCCCATGCCGCTCACCCCCTCGTTGAGCTTGACCACCACACCGCTGAGCGTCGGCTTCTGGCTCTGCATTTCGGCAACCGCCTGGACCAGGGCATCAAAGCCGGTGATATTTTCTCGGCCTAGCGGATGGGAGACGCCCTCATCGGTGAAGATTTGGCGCCCACCGCTCTTGGTGCCAAATGCAAAGTAGCGCGGGTCGGCGGCATACATGGGAATGCCCAGCCGCACGGCCAACTCGCGCTCCTGATCCGTGGTGTTAAAGGGCACGATATGCGCTCGCTCCAGATCGGGGATCAGGTCGCGAATCTGTCTGATCAATCGCGGGCGTGCAACAACTTGGCCGTCAACGATTGGCTGGAACCATCGCGCGGGGAAACCAGACGCAGCCGCTTGCGAGCGCTGCTGCTGACAACGCCGGGCAAGATGTGCAGGTAATATTCGACGATGTGGGGGTCGATGGGCTGCGAAGTGATGTAGATCATACGGATGCTGGGCTGGCGCAGCAGAAAGAGTAGAAAGAGAAAGCGTTCTTCATAGGCATGCAAGAGCGATGCGGGAACCTCCACGTCCACACTGATCGAGGTCACCACGACGATGGTATTGGCCTCTTGCGCTTCGCCGCCCAGGTGGCCCCAGCCAATAAATCGCCACATCTGCTCCAGCTTGTTTTGCAGCGCCTCAAATCGCTGTGCCACCTCGTCCGCGCTCAGCGCCAAATGGTCGTGGATCAAATCTTTGTGCATGGCAGTCTCCGTGAAGTGTCAACAACTGGAAGTGTCTGGAGCGTCTCTGCTTTGAACTGGCGCAGAGTGTATCACGGCAGAATAGCCCTTGCCAAGTGAATTGAACCCGTTCGATTTCCGACGTGAAGGTAAGCGATTGTTGCAAGGGCAACCGAATTCTTGATGTTGAAGTCAGTAGATAGCTATGCTAAACTAACGACATTGAGAAGGCAGAGATCGGTGAGGAACATATGGCAGAGCAAACGAACGAAGAGGCAATTGCGGAAATCTGGCAACTTTTCAAAGAGACCGACGGAAGATTCAAAGAGACCGACGCAAGGTTCAAAGAAACCGACGCTCGGTTGGCTCGGCTTTTTGCCGAAACTCGTGCCGAAATTGCCCAAACTACCCTGAACCTGCAGAAGTTGGAGGGTCTTTTTGGCAACCAATGGGGACGCTTGATCGAGGCACTGATTCAGCCCGGTGTACTGAAACTCTTCCAGACGCGCGGCTACGATGTGCGCCGTCTGCATCAACGCTCCGAGGCGCAGGTAAATGGCTCGACGATGGAGATCGATCTGATCCTGGAGAACGGCAACGAAGTCATTGCGGTCGAGGTCAAGACATCGATGACGGTGGAAGCGGTCAATGATTTCCTGGCCGATCTGGCTGAGTTCACGCGATTTTTTCCGACCTATACCGCATACCGGATTCATGGCGCGGTGGCAGGACTGAATATCCACGGCGATGTGGCTCGATACGCCTACAGGCAAGGGCTGTTTGTGTTGAGCATCACCGGCGACGATATGGTACAGATCGAGAATGATGAACGATTTCGACCACGAGATTTCGGCCCAAACGCCCGGTGATTGACGCGAGGTTGCCACAAAGAGACAAAGAGGCTGGCGCGATGCCAGCCTCTTTTTTGATTGGGGTGTGCTGAACACAGGTTGGAGCAGAGCTGTCAACTGGCTTTTAATGCGCCCCTTTTGAAGGGCGCGCCGACGACTCACAGAGCAGCAACCTGTTGGTGACTGGTTCACTCCATCGGATATTTCATCCCCCACTGGCCGCGGATCGTGTCCATCGTCTGCATGATCTGCAACGTTTCATCCAGCGGCATGATTGCACTCTCGTGCTTGCCCTCGCGCAGACACGTGTGCAACTCGGCTGCTTCGTAGTTGTAGCCGTTGCCCTCGAACGGAATTTCGACAAGCTCTGGCTGCTCTCCGGCAACGGAAATTGTCATCGACCTGGGCACCCACCAGGGCGTGTGGATCCGAATCGAGCCGGCGGTGCCCATGATGGTGGCGTCGTGTGGCGTCTGGGTGCGGACGGCAGTGTGCAGCACCGCCAACTCGCCACCGGGATAGCCAAGGATCATGGCCGACTGTTCGTCCACGCCGGTCTCTCCCAGCTCTGCCAACGAGACGATGCGCGACGGCGCGCCCAGTAGCATAGACGCCAGCGAGATCGGATAGACGCCCACGTCCAGCAGCGCACCGCCTCCCAGCGCCGGGTCAAAAGTACGACGCTCCGGGTTGAACGCGGCGCGATAGCCAAAGTCCGCGCTGATCATGCGGATCTCACCGATCTGGCCATCGGCCAGGCGATGGCGCAGTTCAACCATCAGCGGCAGATAGCGGGTCCACATGGCCTCCATCAGGAAGAGGCCGCGGGCGCGGGCCAGATTGATCGCCTCCTGGGCCTCGCTCGCGTTGATGGTGAAAGGTTTTTCGCAGAGAACGGCCTTGCCCGCATTCAGACAGAGCAGCATGTTCTCTTTATGCAGGGTGTGGGGCGTGGCGATGTAGATGGCGTCTACAGTTGGGTCGGCAGCCAGCGCGGCATAGCTGGCGTGGCGGGCCGGGATGGCGAATTCATCTGCAAAGCGGCTGGCCGATTCAGCCGTACGCGAGCCGACCGCGACAAGCTCGGCATCGGCCAGCGCGCCAAGCCCGGTGGCGAACTTGCGTGCGATCGACCCCGTGCCAAGAATTCCCCAGCGAACTGTTTCAAACATCATGTCTCCATTCTGGTCGATGGTGTTGGGTTGTGCCAACCGCCATAGGGGAAGAAGAATCTCGTTCTGTACCTAACCGGCGATAGCGTTTAGAATAGCCAATAAGATCGGCTGGTTGCGGATGGAGTTAGAGCGACAAGGGCGGTGCGCATGGTCGCATCAAAGCAGGATATATGAACACGAAAACGGTCATCTTCACCCTCATTCTGGCACTGTGTTGGTGCAGTGCGGCACTGGCGCAGGGAGACGACAGACCCACACCTGGCGCGCTGACCCTCGCGGATGAGCAAGGGAAATTGCCTCTTGGATTGTATCTGGAAATCCTTGAAGATCCCAGCGGTGAGTTGACGATCGAAGAGGTACGCTCCCCCGCATTCGACGACCAGTTTACGCCCAGTTTGGCTGAAGTGCCGAACTTTGGCTTCAGCGACAGCGCCTACTGGGTGCGTTTTCATCTAGAAAACGCCAACCACGAGCGGAACGAATGGCTGCTCGAGGCCGGCTTTCCCAACATGCAGTTCGTCGATCTCTACAGTCCGATGCCGGACGGGGGATACGCCGTCAAGCAGACCGGTTCGCTGCGCCCGCCTTCCAGCCGGGAGATTTACCACCCCCGACTTCTGTTCAACCTGAACGTTCCAGCCGAGAGCCAGCGCACCTTCTACCTTCGCTTCAAGAACGGCGCAGCAATGGCCCTGCCCCTCACGCTGTGGAAGCCAGATGCCTTTCTGGTCGAGTCCCAGCGCGACCAGGTCGAGCAAGGAATCTTCTTCGGCGCGCTGCTGACGCTGCTGGCATACAATCTCTTTCTGTTCGTCTCCTTGCGCGAAAGGAACTACCTCTACCTCGCCGCGATATTGGCCGGCATGGTTGTCTTCGAAGCTGGCTATACCAGCTATTTGGAGCTTTACCTCTTTCCCCCAATCTATCGCCTGAAACAATACTATCAGTCGATCTCCTTTTCCATCGTCTTTGTCTCGATGGTCCTGTTTGCCGATGCATTCCTCGAGTTGAAGATCCGTCTGCCGAAGCTGCACACGCTTGCCGTGGTGATCGTTGGCGTTTGGGGCGTCCTGCTCCTGCTCGTGCCCTTTGTGAGCTATCGAACTGCGGCCAGCCTGATGCTGCCGTGGACCTTGCCCACTTTGGCCGCAATCCTGGTTGCGGGGGGAATCTCCTGGTGGCGCGGCTTCCATCCTGCCCGTTTCTTCATGATCGCGTGGTCGGGTCTGGTCTTCGCCTTCATCATCTCCATCCTGACGCGGCTCGGAGTCATCTCCAGCACAGCCTTTGGCGAGTCGGCCTATCACCTCGGCTTGATCTGGATGGCGGTCTGCTGGTCCATCGCGTTGGCCGACCGCATCAATCTGTTGAAGGCGGAGACCGAGAAGGCCAACCTGGCCCTGCGCGCCAGCGAGACGCGGCTCTCGCAGATCCTGGAGGGGATGCCCATGGGCGTCGTCGTCTATGGGCAGGACCAGAGACCCACCTATTTCAACCGACGCATCGCCGAGATCTTCGGGAATCCAGCGCGCGACATCGGACCCGACCTGTCCGCCGGACGTACGCTGGCGCAAGCCATCGAATATTACGCCGCGCGCATCGCAGGCAGCGACCAGGCCTACCCGATGGCCAACCTGCCGATCTACCGTGCGTTGCTGGGAGAGTCGGCCTCCGTCGACGACGTCGAGATCAACCTGGTCGATCGCCAGGTGCCGTTGGAGATCTGGGCCAACCCAGTCAAGGACGATCAGGGCGGCGTCCAGGGCGCGGTGGTCGCGATTCAGGACATCAGTCGCCGCAAGACGACTGAAGCCAGGATGCTCGAATACCGGGACCATCTGGAAAAACTGGTGGCACAGCGCACCGCCGAACGCAAGATGCTGGCCGATGCGCAGGCCAACCTTGCCGAGTGGCTGTCCACCGTGAGCCGGGTGCAGCCATCGCTGAAGAATGAATCCGACCTGCCGCTGGCATTCGAAGAGCTTCTCTCCACGATTTTGCGGCTCAGCAATGCCGACGCCGTCTTTTCGTGGACCTGGGACGATCAGAACGGTCCAAGCGAGGTATTGTGCTATGTGCGCTCAAACGGTGCGCCCGCTCGGCGGAAGGTCGCGCCCATCGCGCTATCCAAGATTGGGTCGTTGCGCGGGGAGGTCGGGCAGAAGGGGCTGGTCGTGATGGCTGCGTCGGATGCCGTCCAGGCGCTTGAGCCGCTGGGGGTCTGTCTTGAAAGCGCGCGGATTCAGTCCGTTGCGCTCGTCCCCATTGCGGCGGAATCGGAGACAACGGGTTTGCTGGGCCTGGCCTTGCCCGTTGGCGCGGATGCTTTTTCCGAGGAAGAGATCTTTCTGCTGGGGCGCATGGGCGTCGATCTGGCGACCGTCGCCGGCTATGCCCGTCTGCACGAGTCGGTTGCGCTGCTCGCCGCAGCCGAAGAGCGCAACCGACTGGCGCGCGATCTCCACGATTCGGTCTCACAGGTGCTTTTCTCGGCCACGCTGGTGGCATCCGTGTTGCCCAAGATCTGGCGGAAAGATCCGGCGCGAGCGTTTCAGAGCCTGGAGAATCTGCGACGGCTGACCAACAGCGGTCTCGCCGAACTGCGCACCATGCTGCTCGAATTGCGTCCATCGGCCGTGCTCAACACGCCGTTGAGCGAGTTGCTGGCGCAACTGACCGAAGCCATCACGAGCCGGACATCGTTGCCGTTCCAGCTCTTCCTCGAACAGACGCCTCCCCTGCCGGAAGCAGTCCACACAGCCTTCTATCGCATTGCCCAGGAATCGCTGAACAACGTGGTCAAACATGCCCAGGCCGGCCATGTGGCCGTCAGCTTGAACTCAACGAAGATCGAGGCCGAAGCCGATGGGTCCGACCGCTATCAAGTCACGCTTGAGGTCCGAGACAACGGCGTCGGCTATG
>JAAUPU010000211.1 GCA_012032975.1 Caldilineaceae bacterium
CCGGCCTTGGTCGGCAGGTGGAATCGATAGATCGCGTAGAGGAAAAAGAGGGCGCGCACGCGTTGGTACAGGTTGTCGCAATCGCGGCGAAAGCGTTCAAGGCTGGCGCATTCGTCCAGCAATTCGTCGAGATCGGCTGCTTTGCAGAAGGTGTCTAGTGGCTGATCGCGCACCTGGGGGTCGCTTGATAGGATGAGCTTGACCAGTTCGCTCATAGAGTCACCCCCGAGGTCCGTTCAGTTCGCGCTGCGCCAGCAATTCCAACAGCTTGGCGAGAACGATCTCCCGATCCTGGCCGTTGAGCGCGATGGCCAGTTGTGCGGTCAGCAGACCATATTTTACACCCACATCGTAGCGCAGATCGTGCTGCTCCAACGCCAGATATTGCTCGTGTTTCGCGACCTCTGCCAGGGCTGCAGAGAGGGTAACACCCCCGGTCGGCAAGCGGGAGCCAGCCTGCTGCGCGGCGAGAATCTGGTCTTCCAACTTCTCCAACACCGATGGCATCAACACATGCATACCAAAAAACAGAGATAATGGCCGGCGCGCAGCCCGGGCACGATCAGGCGCTGCTCCGCGTCAGTGGGCGTTGGCTTTTCCAGCACCGTCTCCACCTGGTAGAGATCGGGGCGACCGGTCACACGCCGGCCGCCGATTGCGCCGAAATAGGGCAACAGATTCTCACGCGTTGCCTGCACTGCCGAAATGGTGCAAGCTTCGGCCTCGGCGACCGCCACCAGCCGCTGCGCGCAACTCTGCTCGCGTCGGCTGACGTAGAGGTGATCGCCTACCAGATGCAAAAAGGGATCATCGCCCACAAAGGCGCGGGCGCAAAAGACCGCATGGCCGTGGCCGAGGGGTTCGGTCTGGTGGACAAATTGCAAGCGACGGGGCGTTGGCTCCCTGCGACATCGGCGTAAGCAGCCTCATCGCCCGGCTGCACGACCACGCAGATGTCGTCGATGCCCGCTGCCAAGACCTCTTCGACGATGATTTCCAGGACAGATTTTTCCACGCTGTCCTGGTCGATCAGGGTCTGTAGCGGCAGCGTGCGCTGTTTGCGACCGGCCGCTGTGATCACGGCTTTATTTACTTTCATGCACTGTCTCCGTTCAGATGCGCAGCGTTTCAGTGTTGCCGTCGATACTCAGCGCCTGGCCGGAGATCTTGCGGCCGGCGTCGCTGCAAAGAAAGAGCACCAGGTCAGCGATCTCCTGGGCTGCGATGAAGGTGTGGAGTGAGTTCTGTTGCAGATAGCGCTCGCGCACGGCGTCAAAGGGTTGGCCCTGCGCCTCGGCGCGGGAGGCGATCACGCCGTCGATGCGCGGCCCTTCGACTGGGCCTGGGCAGATGGCGTTGACGCGGATGCCGTGGCCGCCTAGCTCCATCGCCAACGTCTTGGTGAAGCCGATCACCGCCCATTTGGAAGTTGCGTAGGGCGCACGCAGTGGGTAGCCAAAAAGACCCGCAGCGGACGACAGGTTAATGATCGCACCGCCGCCGGATGCCTTCAGGTAAGGTACGGCCCGGCGTGCACAGTAGAACTGGCCGCTGATGTTGACCGCCATCGTTCGATCCCACTCGTCGACGGCGACCTCTTCCACGGGTGCCGCCGGCCCGGCGATGCCCGCGTTGTTGATCAGCACATCCAGACCACCCAGATGATCGATGGCCGCATCAATGAAGCGGTCCACCTGGGCGGGGTCGGAGACATCGGCCAGCGTGGCCCCAATATTGGGCAACGCGAGACGGAGCTCGGTCAACCGATCCGAGTCCACGTCGCAAATGTAGAGGCGCGCGCCGTGGGCTGTCAGCGTCTCGGTGATCGCCCGCCCGATACCCGCGCCACCAGCGGTGACAACGACGCGCATTCCTTCGCATGAAAGATCCATGATCAAATCGTCCTCTGAAATTGGTTTGTGGTGGTGATAGGATTCGTCCAGACCGCAGAAGCGGCTGCGCTTGCGCAATCATATCATGGGACGGACGGCGCACCCAGATATTGCCAGCAGCACTTGAAGGAGGCAGGCGCCTGTGCTAAACTATCGTCACTGACGACGAGTGGTTCAACGAGGGCGAATATGGCAGAGCAAACCAACGAACAAGCATTTGCCGATATCTGGCAGCTTTTTAGAGAAACAGATGCGAGGCTGGATCGACGATTTGCCGAGACGAACGCCGAAATTGCCAAAACCAACGCCAACCTGCAGAAGCTGGAAGGCCTCTTTGGCAACCAATGGGGGCGGCTGTTCGAGGCGCTTGTGCAGCCCGGTGTGTTGAACCTTTTCCAGAAGCGCAACCACGATGTTCGACGTCTCCACCAACGCTCCAAGGCGCAGGTGAACGGCTCCACCATGGAGATCGATCTGATCCTGGAAAATGGCGATGAAGCCATCCCAGTCGAGGTCAAGACGACCTTGACCGTAGAAGTCGTCGATGAGTTTCTGGAGGATCTGACCGAGTTCACGCGGTTTTTCCCCGTCTATACGGACTACCGGATCTATGGAGCCGTGGCGGGGCTTGATGTCCCCCAAGATGTCGGCCGATACGCCTACCGACGTGGACTCTTCGTGCTGACAATCTCCGGAAATGACCTGGTGCAGATCATGAACAACGATGAGTTTCAGCCGCGCGATTTTGGCCCGCTTGAATCATGATTCAGATGGAAGTGAAGCGGGGGGCTGGCGCGCAGTCAGCCCCTTTTTATTTGGTGAGGGCGGCCGCGTCAAAGGCAGCCCAGTATCTACCTTTGGCTTTCTACAGGAGAAACAGATGACCATCGATCAAGCGCGATTTCGCGAAACGCTCTCCTACCTGCTCGACGAAACCTTCGAGCAGGTGCGAGGGATCTATTTGGACAAAGGCACATCGCTTTTCGAAACGCTGGCAACGATCAGCGCGGAGGAGGCGTCGATCCCGGTGGGCGGTAAATGCGGCACGCTTGCCGCGCAGGTCGAACACGTCCGCTTTTATCTCGATGTTTTCGAAAAGTACATGCTCGGTGAGCAGGTTGGCGAACTGGACTGGGATGAAATCTGGCGGTCGGTCCAGGGAGTCTCAGCGGAGCAGTGGGAAGAAAGCCAGGTGGCGCTGCGATCGACCTATGAGCGCGTGCGCGCCACGATGCTGAGCATCGACGACTGGGATGGCCAATACGCGCTGGGCGGCGCTATCGGCATCATCGCACATACAGCGTATCATTTGGGCGAGATCCGCCAGGCGCTTTGCACGCTGCGGGACTGACTTGGAGCACCCACACTGTTGAATGAGTCTACCGCGCCTGCCGCGGCGGTAGACATCGACCGGGCAACCCGCGAGATCAGCTTCTCCATGCCACCCGTTCGGTTGACCGGCGCATTGCTGCTGCGTGTCTTGGTTGCGTCCTGACCATGTGCGGCCCTCCTGGAAGCTGGCACTGGGGCGGGATGGACGACGTGGCGACATTGGCATAGATTGGCACAGGTTTACCTTTGATGGGTTCCAAACGGATCGGCAAATACGCATGGTAGCCGACGACCCATTTTTCTCGGGAGGATTTCTGGCAGCTCTTGCAGAATCTGAATTTCGCAGCCAGTCTGCAAACCGCATGCAGATCGAATCGTGACAGCCTCAAGCCAGTTCAAGGTCTGTCTGTGCGAAGTCATCGCCGATGCAGAGAGGTGGCCTGTTCGACACTTTCGCAGCAGATTTCTTTCTTGCCCTCTTGCTGACCGAACACCGAGCGTTTTGGGCGGTAACTATGGCTAAATCCCCTCCTACAAGAATAAGTGTTGAGTTGAGGTCAAATGGGAAATATGCCGACGCTTCTGACTACTGAATTGCTGGAAGCAGGGCTTGCAGAATTATCAGCCCGCGACCCGGATCTGGCGGCCGCCGTCGAGCGGCTGGGACCGCCGCCGCTGTGGGCGCGACCGCCGGGTTTTGCCACGCTTCTGCTGATCATCCTGGAGCAGCAGGTCTCGTTGGCCTCGGCGCGCGCGGCTTTCGACAAACTTCGTGAGGCTGTTGATCCGCTGACTCCGCAAGCGTTCTTGGCGCTCGACGTGGAAGCCCTGCGCGCCTTTGGTTTCAGCCGGCAGAAGATCGGCTATTGCCGAGGTTTGGCAGACGAAATCGTGGGCGGAAGACTCGATCTTGCCGCACTGGACATGCAGGACGACGCAACCGTCTATGCCAGATTGGTTCGGCTCAAGGGCATCGGCCCGTGGACGGCCAACATCTATTTGCTCATGGCGTTGCGCCGGCCGGATGTCTGGCCGCCCGGCGACATCGCGCTTGAGTCTGCAGCGCAAACCGTGAAACAGCTTGCAGTCCGGCCTACGCGCGATGAACTCGCGCATGGCAGAAGCGTGGCGTCCCTGGCGCGCAGTCGCCGCGCGTATTCTCTGGCATAGCTACTTGAATCGCTAGACCATACACGGTACGCCGCATGCCAAAGATAAACGTGTCCCGCAAAACCAATCGTTAACAATACCCAGGTAGACTGCGTTGACCCAGCGCGTTTGCGGACTTTCCTCGATAAACGCCGTAGCGGGGTTCTTAACAGCGGCTTGGGGCCGTCCGGTAGAGCGGGCGGTGCCGCTAGAAATCGAGACTCATTGACCCTGTAGGTTATTCCACGTATAATGAGGCCAGCCTCTACGGACGTTGGTGTGCATGGTTTCTACCCGTCATCCACGCTGCATGTGACGCCAACGGATCGACCGTGTGACCAGCTTCGTTCAAGCTCATGACGTCAACCGACCTGTCAACCCAAAGATGATCCATCAGGTAACGGAGTACATTCGATGACGACTGTCTTGATCATGGTAGATGGACTGCGCCCGGACGCGCTCGCCAGCGTCAACACGCCGCACCTTCAGAAGCTGCAAGATCGCGGCGCTTCCACGCTTCAAGCGAGGTCGGTCATGCCCAGCATCACCCTTCCTTGCCACACATCGATATTTCACAGCGTCCCGCCACAGCGCCACGGCATCGTCACCAACACCTGGCAGCCGATGGCCCGCCCGCTGCCCGGTCTGCTCGAACAACTCAAGGCCAGTGATCGGCGCTCCCATTTCTACTACAACTGGGAACAGCTACGCGACCTGAACCGGCCCGGCATGCTGGAGTTTGCCTATTTCCGAGACAACTGTTACGTGCGCGATGGCGATTTGCTGATCGCTGACGTGGCAGCCAAAGGGTTGGCAGCCGAGCGTCCTGACTTCGCATTTGTCTATTTGGGCACCGTCGACGTAGCCGGTCATGACCACGGCTGGATGTCGGATGAATATCTGGCGCAGATCGAACTTGTCGATGGCGCGATTGGGCTGGTGTCGGATGCGCTGACCCCAGCCGACACCGTACTCTTGCAGGCTGATCATGGTGGCCACGACCGCACCCACGGCACCGATGCGCCCGAGGATATGACCATCCCCTGGATGATTGCTGGACCCGGCATCCGCGTCGGCCATGTGTTGCAAGATCCCGTCTCGCTGCTGGATACCGCGCCGACGCTGGCTCGTGTCTTGAATGTCAGCGTCCACGAACAGTGGGAAGGCCGCTGCATTGACGAAGCGTTTATCGAAGAATAGGCCGGAAGCTCAAAACTGGCCGATCCACGACCTTGTGAACCCGCCTGATACCACGATTACCGCGAAAGGAAAACCGACCGATGAACCGACGACTATCTTTGCTTTGTTTGACCTGTGCGACAGCCCTTGTGTTGCTCGTCGCCTGCGCCGCGCCAACAGCGCCGGCAGAGACCGGCAGCCAGGCCGCCGAGCCTGCCGCAGACCAGTCGGCTGGTGAGTCGGCTGCATCTGGCGGCACGCTGGTCGTCGCCCTGCCGCTGGAGCTCGCTCTCAAGCTCAGTCTCTATTGGGAGATGACCGCACGCGGCATGCAGCCCTCGGAACTCGCCCTGGACCTCGGCGTCAGCATGGACGGGCTCGAGGCGATCTTTTCCGCGGACGAGCGCGTCAACCAACGCCCTTACGCCAAGCGCGCCGCGGCGATGGCGTTGGCGGAAGTCGAAGCGCGAAACAACCC
>JAAUPU010000212.1 GCA_012032975.1 Caldilineaceae bacterium
CGAGGTCATGAGCGATCCCGGCTGGTGAATATTGGGCCAAGATCGAGACGTTGGCCGCGTCCAACACCCTGGGCGACAACATGTTCACCGACAACAAGAATTGGCAGCACAACCGCGCCGTCCACTTTGGCATACTCCAGGCGATTGACGACTTTATGGAGGCCGACGGCGTCCTGCATGACGAATGGCAGCCAGGCGTGATCGGCGCCTGCATCACCGATGGCAAGACCTACGGCCTGCCCAAGACCGGGCATCCAGCCCACGCGTACATGTGGATCAATCACAATCTCTTCGAAGAAGCTGGCATCCCCATCCCGGAGACATACGGCGCGACCTGGGATCAGATCAGCGAGTGGGCCAACGCCATCGCGCAGGGCGACCCAGACCGCCGCGATGTCTACGGCTTCCACATGCCCACCAACAACATCCAGATGATCATCAATGGCATCCAGACCTTTGGCGGCTGGGCGCTCAATGAAGAGGGCACCGAGTCTACGGCCAGCAGCGATGGCTGGAAAAGATTTCGTGCGCACCGGCGTCAAGTACTATTTTGACGACAAGGTCATGCCGACGGCAGCCGATCTCGGTTCGGCCGGCACAGTTGGCCTCTTTGCCGCCAACAAGCTGGGCATCATGGTCAACTCGCGCGGCACCAACGCATCGGTCCGCGAGGCGGTTGGGCCGGAGGATGGCAGCGGCGGCGCGTTCCCGTGGAGCGCGATCGGGCTGGCAGAAGGCCCCAACTTCAACGGATGGGGAGCCAGCCTCAACACCCATGCCGGCACCTCCCAGTCGCCCCATCCCTACGAGAGCTTCCTGCTCACCTATGCGCTCTCCGATGAGCGCTTCGCCTATCTGAACGCCAACGAGATCGGCTATCTGGTGGGCCGCACCAATGAGTTGGAGGAGATTGGCCCGGCAGCGGATGACCCCTTCATCCAGTTGCAGTTTGTCCAGTACGCCAAGGGCGTTCCCTACCGCATTGGCGCCAACTTCCGCGGTCTGGAATGGGAAAAGACCATCACCAACACGACCGACCAGGTCTACCTGGGCGAGCGTGAGGCGGACGACGCGTTCTTCGATGAGCTTGAGGCGACGCTCAACGAACTACTGTCGCGCCCGATCTAAGCTTCATTGGGGGCGTTGGCAAGCTTGCCAACGCCCCTGTCGATGATGGCAAGGAGGTACGCAAAGGATGGCGACTCGCGCTGACCAGGCATCGATGGGCAGTGAACAGGTTGGATGGCGCTTCTGGAGACGCGGCCGCGCTACGACCAAAATGCAGCGTCGCGAGGCGATCCAGGGGTATCTTTTTATTTCGCCCTGGTTGATCGGTTTCGCACTCTTTACACTAGGCCCTATGCTTGCGTCGTTTTACTACAGCTTCACTCTGTACAACGTTCAGACATCGCCGCAGTTTATCGGTCTAGAGAACTACGTCTATGCGCTGACCAAGGATCAACTCTTCTGGACGTCGGTGAAACGCACGCTGATGTGGGCGTTGCTGACGGTGCCACTGAGCATGGTTGGCTCGCTGTTTGCGGCGATCCTGCTCAACCAGAAGCTGCGCGGTGTCTCCTTTTTTCGCACCTCTTTCTTTCTTCCCCACCTCACGCCGATCGTGGCGGCTTCCATTCTCTGGCTCTGGATCCTCCAGCCCGACATCGGCATCCTGAATAGCCTGTTGGCGATGGTCGGCATTCGTGGTCCGGACTGGCTGCAAAGTATCCAGTGGGCGATGCCCGCGTTGGCCATGATTTCGCTCTGGGTCGGCATCGGCGGCAACAAGATGCTCATCTTCCTGGCCGGTCTGCAGGCCATCCCAGACACGCTCTATGAAGCCGCCGACATCGACGGCGCCACCGCCTGGCAGAAGCTGCTGGCCATCACCATCCCCATGATCTCGCCGGCCATCTTCTTCAACCTGGTGTTGGGGATCATTGCCAGCTTTCAGGTCTTTGGCATGGCTTTCGTCACCACTCGCGGCGGACCAGCCTATGCCACCTATTTCTATGCGCTCCATCTCTACGAGCAGGCGTTCGTCAGCTTTTCCATGGGATATGGCAGTGCGTTGGCCTGGCTCTTCTTTGCGGCGCTGCTGCTGATGACCTTGTTCCAGCTCTGGCTGCAAAAACGTTGGGTCTACTACGAGGGCGCAGTCTGATGGCCACCATCCAACCACGCTCCACCCACTACACACCGAGGAGCGCGACGATCATCCGCCATCTCAACCGGCTGCTGCTCTACACGCTGGCCATCGCCAGCTCGATCATGTTCCTGTTTCCCTTCTTCTGGACGGTCAGCACCTCGCTGAAGAAGCCGGTCGAACTGATCGCGTATCCGCCCACGCTGCTGCCAGAGACGCCCCAATGGTCCAACTATCTGGATATCTGGAGCGTGGGGATGGGGATGAGCTTTGGCCAGTTCTTTATGAACAGTGCGATTGTGACCGGCCTGGCGCTGATCGGCCAAGTTTTTACCGCGTTTGTCGTCGGCTATGGTTTTGCACGTTTTCGCTTTCCAGGCCGCGAGTTTCTCTTTGCCCTCTGCCTGAGCACACTGATCCTGCCGCCCCATGTGACCATCATTCCGCTCTTCGTGCTTTTCCGCAACCTGCGCTGGATCGACACCTTCCTGCCGCTGATCGTGCCCAGTTTCTTTGGCGGCGGTGCGTTTACCATCTTCCTGATCCGACAGTTCATCATGACCCTGCCGATTGAACTGGATGAAGCCGCGCTGATGGATGGCGCGGGCCGGCTCACGATCCTGCTGCGCATTATCCTGCCCAACTCTGGCCCGGTGTTGGCGACGGTTGCGATCTTCGGCTTCATCGGCCACTGGAACCAGTTTCTGGAACCGCTGATCTTTCTGAACAGCGCGCGCAAATACACGGTGCCCCTGGGTCTCTGGTTCTTGCGCCACCAGGAAGGTCAAGCCGGGTTGCCCAACGACAATTTGCTCATGGCCGCCTCCGTCTTGGCCACCGTGCCCATCATCCTCCTCTTCTTCTTCTCCCAAAAGTATTTCGTGCGTGGCATCGCCATGAGCGGCTTGAAGGGCTAGAGACCTCCCGTTTCGACAATCGACTCCATTCCAAACGAAAGACAGGCTTGTTATGCGCCCGGCACTCGGCATCCACGACCTATCTGAAGAAAATCTCACCTTCGCCAAACAGATCGGCGTCACCGACCTGGTGGTGGTCAGCCCAGAGGGGTTGACCGTCGAAGGCCCTTTCTACGACTATGCCCGGCTGATCCAGCTACGCACCCGAGTCGAGAACGCGGGTCTGCGCATCGCGGCGATCCAGAACATCCCCACCAGTTGGTATAACGATATCTTGTGGGGCCGCCCTGGTCGCGATGAGCAGATCGAGAATTACATCAAAACGGTCACCAACGTCGGCAGGGCCGGCATCCCCATCCTGCACTATAACTTCCACGCCATCCGCGTCTGGCGCACAAGTCGCCATACCCGCGACCGGGGCGGCGCACTGGTGACCAGCTATGACCACAGGTTGATGGAGAACGCCCCGCCAGAGCAGGGGGTGATTGGCGAGGATGAATTGTGGGCCAACTTCGAGTATTTTCTGCCGCCGATCATCGCCGCGGCAGAATCGGTCGGGCTGCGCATGGCGCTTCACCCGGATGACCCGCCTGTGACGCCCATCGCCGGCGCAGCCTGTCTTTTGTCGATGTGGCGTCGTTTCAGCGCGTGATCGACATGGTCCCCAGCCCTTCCAACGGTCTGCTCTTCTGCAACGGCTGTTATGCCGAGATGTTGGGGACGGGCGTCTACGATGCGATCCGCCATTTTGGCAAGCAGGGCAAGATATTCTATGTCCACTTCCGCAACGTCGCCGGTCAATCCCATGACTTCAAAGAGACCTTTATCGACAGCGGCGACATCGACATGTTCAAGGCGATGCAGGCCTACAAAGAGGTGGGCTTCGATGGCGTCATGATCCCGGATCACCTGCCGGAGATCGTCGGCGATTCACCTTTCCGCCACCGCTCCAACGCCTATGCCATCGGCCAGTATTCGCGCATTGATGGCTGCCGCAGGTTGTCTGGACGCATAGCTGCTGAGACTGGCGCGATTGCGGATATCATTCTCATAGTGCGTGGGAGGCGGTGCGTGGAACGATCTGCGCACCACCTCCCACGCACTATCGCTTTGCTCCCCAACGAAAGGTGAACGGACATGTCCGTCAATACTGCTCCCTCGTCGCGCTTCACAGGCGTCTTCGCACCGCTGGCCAATGTCGATTTTCGACGGCTGTTGTGCAGCAATACGCTCTGGTGGCAGGTCAGCATGATGGAGATGATCGTCATGGGTTGGCTTGCGCTGGAGATGACCAACTCGGCGTGGCAGGTCGCGCTGGTTGGCTTCTTCCGCTCCATGCCCTTTTCTGGTCTTTGGCTTTATCTCCGGCCCCATCATCGACCGCTTTGGTCGCCGCAAGATCATCCTCGCCTGCCAGACAACTTCCATGCTCGTCTACGTCGTCACGCCGCGCTGCTCTGGACCAATACCCTCGTCTATTGGCAGCTCTGTCTTGGCGCCGTGATCATCGGTTCCGCCTGGTCGCTGGACTGGCCGGCGCGGCGTTCCTTGTTGCCCGACTTGGTGGGCAAGGGCAACACGGTGGAAGCGATGATGCTGGAAAGCTTCGTGCAGAACGTTTCGCGCATGGCGGGGCCTTTTCTCGCCGGCGTGCTGATCGCAACCGCTGGTGCGTTGGGGTGCTATGTGGTTTTGGCGATTCTCTCGTTGGCGGCCTTGCTTTTCCTGGTGGGTCTGGCCGGTCAGCCGGTGCCACGCAACCACATGCCATCCAAAGTCTCGGCATTCCACTTGATGGGTGAAGGCCTGCGCTATGTGCGCAGCCAGGATCCGTTGTTGGGTGTCATCGTGATCACCGCAATTCTGAACGGCCTGGTCTTTTCCTATACCGCGCTGCTGCCCGTCTTTGCACGAGATATTCTAGACGTGGGGCCGATCGGTTTGGGGCTGCTGGGGGCCGCCAGCGGGGTTGGGGCGCTGCTGGGTCTGGCCATGATCGGCAGCCTGCGCCATCGCATCAGCCGGGGCTGGATCTTCGGCGCAGGCTGCTTCTTACAGGCCATCATGATCATGTTCTTTGCAGGCTCGACGCTCTTTGTCCTCTCGCTGGTGCTGCTTGTGATTTCGGGGATCGGTCAGGCCTGTTTTGGGACGATGCAAAGCTCGATCATCCTGATCGGCGCCAGCGATGAGATGCGCAGCCGGGCCATGGGCACGTTGGTGCTGGCCATCGGTGCAGGGCCATTGGGTCGGCTGCAAACCGGTCTACTTGCAGAGGCCTTTGGCGCGCCCTTTGCGGTCGGCATCCAATCCGCACTGGCGGCTGTTCTCATCGTGGTGGTCATGGTCAAATTGCCCGGGATGCGCCGCCGCCTCGAAGTCAGCGAAGCGCCTGCACCGGTCGGACCCGTGCGTCAGACCGCGTAAGTGGCCACGGCCTCCTCGTCGATCTCCACCCCCAGCCCGGGTGTTTCGTCCAACAGAAAGACGCCCTCAGTCGGTTCTGGATAGCTCCTGGCGATGCGACCCTTGAGCGCGTGGCCGAGATGGGAATGTTCGAGGATCATGAAGTTGGGGATGGCAGCCGAGTAGTGGACGGAGGCAGCCACCGAGAGAATGCCGCCGCCGCCCACGTGAGGGGCAATCGGCAGGTTGTAGGCATCGCAGAGGCTGGCGATGCGCTTGCCCTCGCTCAAGCCGGTGCGGGCGATGTCGGGCATGGCCACGTCGAAGGCGCGGCCCTCGACCCATTGACGCCACTCCCAAACCGTGCGCAGCCATTCACCAGTGGCCACCTGCATATCGAGCGCCCGAGCGATCTCGGCATGACCGCGCACATCCTCGGGTGCGGTCGGTGCTTCCAGCCAGGTCACCCCCAGCGCCTCCAGCCCACGCCCCAGTTCGACCGCACCAGAAACATCGCGCAGCATGTGGATGTCGACCAACAGCTCGACTTCCGACC
>JAAUPU010000213.1 GCA_012032975.1 Caldilineaceae bacterium
GGGCGACCGAAGAAATCCCCGTTTGGCAGATGATCGCAGCGCCGCTTGAGCGCATCTCTACACGCGCCAAAGAATGGCAGACGATCCTCTCGAGCAGAGACCCTTCGGGTGAACGCTTCAAGGCCGAGGTCTGGCCAGGCGAAAGCGCAATCGGTGGCGGCAGCTTGCCCGGCGAAACCTTGCCCAGCGCGCTCTTGGCGATTGCGGCGAAAAGAATCGACCAGGTTGCCGAACGTCTGCGCGCGGCAGACCCACCGGTCATCTGCCGTATTCAGCAAGATCACCTTCTATTCGACCCGCGCACCGTGTTGGTCGAACAGGAGGAAGGGCTGGTCACGACGCTCACCAAGGAGCTGATGCATGGATAGCCAGCCAGCCCCCACGAGCCACCCCACCCCACCAACGGTATTCGTCAAACTGGGCGGGTCGCTGATCACCAACAAGCGCGAGGCAGAAGCACCTCGCCAGGAGGTCATTTGGAGCGCCTTGCCCAAGAGATCGCCGACGCATGCCGGACCCAGCCCGATCTCAGGCTCGTGGTTGGGCATGGCTCGGGCAGCTTTGGCCATGTTTTTGGCCAACGCTACGGGACGCGCGACGGCGTGCGCACACCTGAGCAATGGTTCGGGTTCGCCGCCACCGCAGATGCCGCCGCGCGCCTGAATCGCATCCTTGTGGCCGCACTCCTGCACGCTGGCATCCCTGCCTGGGGCATCCAACCGAGTGTTGAGTTGCGGGCCTGCGATGGCCACGTCATCGCCGGTCCCACAGATACAGTGCATTGCGCCTTGGACGTTGGACTGGTTCCAGTCGTGTATGGCGATGTGGTGCTCGACACGGTTCGCGGCGGGAGCATTGCCAGCACCGAAGAGATATTTGCGTGGCTCGCCCGGACCTTGCAGCCAACCCGACTGATCCTGGCCGGCGAGGTGGACGGTATCTTCACCGCAGATCCACAGTTGAACCCAGGCGCGCGGCTGATCGAAAAGCTGACGCCGGAAGATGTTGCGCTCTTGGATACCGTCTTGGGCCAGAGCCACGGCGTAGATGTCACCGGTGGGATGAAGGCAAAGGTCGAGGAGACTTTTTCTCTGATCGCCAGCCATCCACATCTAGAAGTCCTGATCTGTAGTGGACTTCGGGCTGGCAACCTGCTGGCCGCATTGACCACACCTGCCGCCGCCACAGGCACAACTCTCCATGCGGACAGACGCGCATAAATGCGCGCGGCGTACTAAAGATGCACCGCCACCGGAAGCCTTCCACTCCCTTCATCGCACCCCACTTCGATAAACTGCATAGCCGTTTGGTCGCATGCATTTGCTAGAAAAAGTTGGCAACGAGTATAATGCGCAATGCGCTATTGGCTATTTCTTACGCAAGTCGGTGGGTCTTTGGCTGCGAACTTGATGGAAAATCGGCCGGAAGATCACGCACGAGCGGCGGCGAAGTAGCGGCGAAAGGCAAGAATAGAGTCTATGATTACAGTTATTTCGTTTATCGTTGTCCTGGGCATCCTCGTTTTCTTTCACGAGCTGGGACACTACTGGGTGGCTCGTCGCAACGGCATTGTTGTGGAAGAGTTCGGAATGGGCTACCCGCCTCGCCTGGTCAAGCTCTTCACCTACGACGGCACCGACTTCACATTGAACTTGATCCCCTTTGGCGGCTTTGCCCGCATGAAGGGTGAAGATGCCAGCGATCTTTCCCCTGGCTCCTTTAACGCGGCCAGCCGGGGCGCTCGCGCGGCCACGCTCATCGCCGGACCGGCCATGAACGCGCTCTTGGCCGTGATTCTGTTTGCGGCCAGCTTCATGGCGGGATTCCCCGCCGTCGTGGCCCTTCCACAAATGCTGAATGTGGCGACAAACTCCAGCGCCGCCGCGTTGGGGATCCAGGATGGCGACATCCTGTTGCAGATCAATGGCGAGACCGCCTACGTGAGCGGCATCCCCGATTTTCAGTACAATGTCGTCCAGCAGGCAAGCCAAGAGCCGGGGGAGAATGCACCGGGTATCTTGGTGAGCCGCAACGACCAGATCATCGAGTTGCCCGATGCAGATGTCAGCGATATTGATGATCTGCTCTCTGACAGCGCCTATCTGCCGGTTCTCAGTACAGAGATCTCTCAAGTCAGCCCGGACAGCCCCGCCGAGGCAGCCGACCTCCAGCCAGGGGACCAGATCTACGCGGTGGACGGTATCGTGGTCACGGTGGAAACGCCGCTAAACGAGCTAATTCGCCAGCGTCTCGGCGATGAAGTCAGCTTGACTGTGTTGCGTGATCTCAACTGGGTGACGGTGAATGTTGTGCCGCGTGTGGACCCGCCCGAAGGCCAGGGCGCACTGGGCATCCAGATCAGCCCCATCACCACGCTGGCCACCTTGCCGCCCTTGCGTGCACTCTGGGAGGGCGTTCTCAGTACGTCTGAGTACATCATGCTGGTCTTGAAGCTGCCGTTTATGTTGATCATGGGGCAGCTTGCGCCGGGCGAGGCACAGTTGACCGGACCCGTTGGCATCGCACAGATGGTAGGCGGTGCGGTCTCTGCCACCATCGACACGGGTCTCTGGTTCCCGATCTGGCGTCTGTCCGCGGTGCTGAGTGCTGCGCTGGCTATCACAAATTTGCTCCCTCTTCCGGCGCTGGACGGAGGGCGATTGCTCTTCATCCTGGTCGAAACCCTCCGTGGTCGTCGCGTCAATCCCGAGCGCGAAGGCTTCATCCACATGATCGGATTCATGCTGCTGCTGGGTCTTCTCGCCCTGATCACGGTGCGCGATATCAGCTCGGCACAGGAAGGCATCGACTGGCTTTCCATCCTGGGCCAGTAGCCATCTGCGCTAGCAGAGAAGTGACTATGGATAACGAGTCCGGACAGCAAGCCCAACCGGCCTATTTGACGACGACTACAAACGCCGAGGCAAAGCCAACGCGTGGGTCGTCGCGCGTGCATACCAGCGCACCCAGGCCGTGTCCGAACTGCGGCGCGCCGATGCGAGCTGGCGCCAGCATCTGCACAGAGTGCGGCGAACATGTTCAGTTCAAGCCCAAGAGTATCCGTTGCCGACGTTGTGGCGGCACGGCTTCTTCTGCGCTGAACATTTGCCCACATTGTGGGCGCGATCTCTATCCAGCCCCTTCACGACTCTTCACGTGGGGCGCCCCGATATTGCTGGTTACACTGTTCTTACTCGTCCTCATGGGTCGTTGGGATGGCAGAAGTCCTCTCGTCTGGGCACAGGAGACCGTTGTAAACGGGATGTCATTCGTCAGCAATCTCAGCGAACAGGTGGACCCTGGCGTGGTGATCGTCATGACGCCGGTGACCGACGCGCTTCCGGGCGATCAGGGGACGCAGGAGACGAGGCTTGCCCCCGTCGAGCCAGAGGGTGCGGGAGTTGACACGACCACCACTGATGAATCCGTCAATGTTGCGCCAATTGCAGAGCAACCGGCTGCGATCGACTCAGCAGAGCAGGGCGCCCCGCCACTTCCTGCGACCGCGGAATCAGTCGCTACGCCGACTGAAGCGCCAACTGCAACACCCACAGCAGAGCCAACCGCGACGGCTGGGTCAGTCGCCCAGGCAGTTGCTGTTGCAACAGAGACGCCAACGGCAGCGAACACGACCACAAGTCAGGTCGTCGTTGGGCTGCCGACCGCGACGCCGACAAAGCCTCTTGCCCCGAAACCCAATCTGACGCCTGCACTGGCGGCTGGCATCGCAGGCAGCAGCAAGCCAGGAGCAGCGGCGCAATCCACGCCGATTGACAGCCCAACGCCTGCCCCGTCGCCCACGCCTTCCGCGACCCAACCTCCCACAGCGACACCGGTCACCTACAAGGTACGCACGGGCGACACCATCGTAGGTATTGCCGGTCGGTTCAAGGTCGACCCAGAAGCGTTGATGACGGCCAACGGAATCGACGCACGGGCGGTCTACTCGCTGCGTGTTGGCGAAGATTTGCTGATCCCAGTTCCCACTGCGACGCCCGACCCGGCAGCGCCAACCTCAACATCGACCTCGACACCGACAGCGTTGCCCACGTCTACGTCGATTCCTGCGACCGCGACTGCGCCGCCGGCTGTGGAACCGACCACAGCGCCAAACAGAGCCGCCCAGCGCATCGAGTCAGTTCCGGCTGGATGCACCAATCCTGCGCAGCCCAGAAAATGGCGCGTCGTTGCGATGTAACGGCAACGATCCGTTGGCCTGGGTGCCGGTTCCATATGCACGCGAAACCGACCAGTACGTAGTCTATCTTGGTTACTTGAATGGCTATGCCCCAGATGGTAGCGAAGAGATCATTTGGATTATCCAGCAACCCAGAAAGTTTGCCGAGACCATGTGGACGCCGATGGGTGACGATCTCTGCCGACTGGCGCCACAATCTCTGGGAAGAGAATGGCGTTGGTATGTGGAAGTAGTCGATGCCGCTGACGGAACGCGTACACCTGTTAGCCCACCCAGCCCGGTCTGGCGTTTCTCGTGGAACTAAGCTGCGTTGGCGTTAGTTTCAAAACAGGCGGGACGACACATCTCACGAGATTGTTTGGCGCCCATATGCTGCCGACTCAATCCATACTCAGGCTGATGACAGCAAAGAAACATGACTGACCACAATCACAGACGCAACCCAAATGGTGTCGATAATCAATTTGACCCGGGCTGGCTTGAAGACGATCCATTGGATGATGGATTCCCTGGCGGCTTGCTACATGAAACCGGCCTGCCGCTTGACGAACTCTTGGACCGACTCGTGCGCGACGCCGAATTGCCTTCCACCCAAGAGATGGCCTCGCTTTCCGATCTGTCGCGCGCACATGCAGAGAAGGTTCGCAGTCAGTGGCCGTTGATTCCATTGAGCCACCGCCGCGCCCTGCTATCCCAGTTGATCGAGGCGGCCGTCGATGATCTGAATTGGCAGCTGGGACGCCTTCTCCGTATCGCGCTCGACGACGAAGACGCCACGCTTCGCAGACTGGCCATCGAGGGATTGTGGGAAGATGGGGAGGCTGATCTCATCGGCGCCTACATCCAGATTCTGCGCATCGATCCATCTGAAGAAGTGCGCGCCGCGGCTGCCGGCGCGCTGGGTCCGTTCATGCTGGCCGGCGAATTGGACGAGTTGGATGCGTCGTTGGCGATGCGAACCGAAGAAGCGCTCCTTGCCGTTTTGCACAATGACCATGAACCATTGAGCGTGCGCCGTCGCGCACTGGAGAGCATTGCCTATTCGGGCGAGGTCGGTGTGCGGCAGTTGATCGAGGATGGCTACTACTCTGCCTACGAGGAGATGCGCGTCAGCGCGCTGATCGCCATTCATCACAGCGCAGACATTCGGTGGCGCAACTTCGCACGCGCCGAACTTCAGAGTCCATCCGCCGAAATGCGCGCCCAGGCTGCGTTGGCGTGCGGCGCCCTGGAAGCGACGGCGGCACGCGAGGACTTGATTGAACTGCTGGGAGATGAAGAACAGAACGTGCGCCTGGCCGCGATCGTCGCGTTGGGTCAAATTGGCGGCAAAGATGCCCAGATGGCGCTCGAAATGATGCGCGAAAGCGAAGACCCCGATGAAGTAGACGCTGCCGACCTGGCGCTTGAGGAGTTGATGTTCTTTGCCGGCATCCAGTCGGATCCTCTCTACGACGATGCTCTGGCCGAGGCAGATGAGGAAGATGTCGATCCGTGGGACGACAGATTCGACATCGATGACCGAGATCTGGGAAGCTACGAATAGCCATCCCCAGGGGCGCCGCGAACCGACGTAATTCTCGATCCACGCAGACCCAAAGCGACATGAATCTCAAACTCAAACGTCTGGTGCGTACGAGCAGTTCAGAGCAGTACGCCCTTTTCGATCTCGATCAGATGGATGCCGAGCGCCAGCCATTGACCATTGGCAAGCTCGATCTACACTACACGGGTGAGGGGGTCTACGGCACGTTGTTGCTGTGGGACCAGGCATCGCGGGCGTGCGCCCGCAGCAGCGCAAGAGCTTT
>JAAUPU010000214.1 GCA_012032975.1 Caldilineaceae bacterium
TGAGCATCGATCCGATCTTGAGCGTGCCCGGCTTACGCCGTCAATTGCGCGATGCACGCGCGCCCAAGATCGCTGTCTCGCCGATCGTGGGAGGAAATGCCATCAAAGGACCGGCCGCCAAAATGATGCGCGAATTGGGCGAGATGATCAGCCCCCTGACCGTGGTCGATCACTTCGCCGATCTGCTCGACGGATTCGTCTTGGACCGTCAGGACGATGCGCTGCGCGGGGCGGTGGGCTTGCCTACCTTGGTCACCGACACGTTGATGACCGATCTGGCCAGCAAGACGCGACTGGCCCACGAAGTCATCGACTTTGCCTCCACGCTGGTCGTCAACAGCGTGACCGTCTCCCCCTCTGATCCCGCCGTGCCGCACGCGTGATGCGGCTGTGGTTGATCGTGCCGGTGAAGCCATTTGACGAAGGCAAGAGCCGTTTGGCTGGCACCCTCGACGCGGGTTCGCGCGCCAAAATGAGTCGCCTCTGGCTGACAGGAATTCTAACAACAGCCAGAGCGTCGCACTTGTTTGCGGGCATTTTGGTGGTCAGCCGCGACCAAAATGTGCTACGCGAGGCAACAGCGCTGGGCTGCCAGACGCTCGTCGAGCAGACGCCTGACCTCAACGCGGCGTTGGAGCAGGCGCGGAGCGCGGTCATCAAAGCCGCGGCCGATGCTCTGCTTGTTCTCCCCTCCGACCTGCCCCTGCTCAGCCGCGACGATCTTATCATGCTCCACCAACAAGGCTCGTTGACCGACGGCGTCGTGATCGCACCCAGCCATGATGGCGGCACCAACGCGTTGCTGCTACGCCCTCCGCGGTTGATCCCCTTTGCCTTCGGGCCACAAAGCTTCCAGAGACATCGCGCGCACGCGCACGCTGCCGGCTATAGTTGCGCCGTCGTACGCAGGCCAAGCCTCGAATTTGACGTGGATCGACCCGAGGATCTACAGAAGTTGGCGGGCATTGGGGCAGGCTGATACACGAATTGACGCAGAGGGGACCGAAGCTCTGAAAGAAACCCGCGGCTACCTATCGGGAGCGACGAGCGCGTCCGCGCCACAGCCGTGGAGATATCCACAGCCGCCACATCGGGCAGCATCTTCGTGGGAGCGCGACACATCTGGACCGCGGCGGCTGCGACGAATGCCATCCGCCGCCTCAAGCACGGCGCGGCGCAATTCGTCAGTAAAGGGGATTTTGAGCGTGGCGTCAGCGTAGTGGAGGAGTCCGTGGGGCGGTCGCAATTTATACGTATCTTCGACCAACAGGCAGTAGGTGGCCAACTGGAGAATGTGGCTGTCGAACGGGGCGGCCGGCTGTGGTCGGCTCTTGACCTCGACGGGGATGGTGAAGAGCTTGCGCCCTTCTTTCGTCTCGACCAGGTAGTCCGGTTTGCCCACCAGCCCATAACGACGGCTAAGCAACGGTGCTTCGACCTCTTGCCATGCGCCCGTGTCGCTGTAGACCACCTCGCCGATCGGCAGACCCGTCGACCGGTAGGCACGGCGGCCCAGCCATAAAAACACCGCGCCCACCAAGATGATGACGAGTGCGGCAAGAAGCAGATAGATCACGTGGTTGTCTCACCCATTTCGATGGCTCAAGCCTCAAGCGATTTGACCAGCATCTCCCAGTTGCCCCGCTGGCAGACCTCATTGTTCTGGTTCAGCACCTCGATTTTGAAGTCCACCAGGCCACCGCCGAGCCGCGCCATCGGCTTGCCACCATCTACCGTCAATCGCACTCGGATGGTGTCGCCGATGAAGACCGGGCGCTGCATCTTCCACTCCAGCCCGCGGAAGGCCAGGGTGGTCCCTTCCAAAAAGCCAAGACGGACGGCCAAGCCGCTGGCAACGCTCAGGATCAGCAGGCCGTGGGCGACGCGCTGGCCAAACATATGGCTCTTGCTATATTCGACGTCGTGTGGATCAGGTTCCAGTCACCCGAGAGCGCGGCAAAGTTGACCACGTCTGTCTCTGTGATGGTGCGGCTGGCGCTTTCGGTCTGGTCGCCAACGCTGAACTCCTCGAAATATAGCCCCAGCGGGCGGGCCATCGACCGCGTCGTCATAGCGATGCCTTTCGTTTGTTTGTGTACTCGAAAATTCCATCACGCTTCCACATCGGCCAGCGCGGTGCGCCCAGAGCGCGTCTGTATCGGACGTCTCCAGCGGAGGGAGTTCGGTCATTTCGACCAGCCCGAAATGTTGGAGAAAAAGGTCGGTTACGCCATATAGAATCGGTCGCCCCACGGTCTCCATGCGCCCCACTTCTTCGATCAGCCCTCGCTGCAAAAGGGAGCGCAACACGCCCGCGCAATCCACACCCCGCACGGCTTCGACCTGGGCGCGGGCCACGGGTTGGCGATAGGCGACGATGGCGAGTGTTTCCAGCGCCGGACCGCTCAGCGATGTGCTCAGGTCCAGTTCCAAAAAAGTCTCGATCAGCGGGGCCAGCGTGGGGTCGGTCACAAGTTGGAACCGATTGTTGTGTTTTTGGACGCGCAGCCCCCGCCCTTGCGCCTCATATGAGTGATTCAGTTTGGCCAAAGCTGCCACTACCGTGTCCACCGGCAAGTCGATCGCGCGGGCAAGATGGGCAGCTTCGACCGGCGCGCTGGCGACAAAGAGCAGCCCCTCCAGTGTCGAAGCGATCGACCGTGGCAGGTCGGCGGAATGGTTATGCGAATGGTTGGCGGATGAATCCAATGAATCAATTGTCATCGCTGGGTCTGGTCGGGCCTGGCCATGCTATGCCGCCCAATCCGGCTCGAAGGGAGCATAGCGCATCTGCACGTCGAGCTTGCCAAGCCGCAAGCCCATCTCCTGTTCGATGATGTCACGCGTGACCTCGACGATCTCGTCGGTCTTCATGGGCACGTCCACATCTGGCGCGGTTTCGACTTCTAGCTTGATGTTGACCGACCCGCCTCTGGACTTGACCGCGGGGACTACGGAGATGATCTCGGCCAATTGCTCCAGATGCCACTCCAGCCGGCGACCGATGCTCTTGATGTCCAGTTCCGCCGAGCCACCCTCGGCTGTGCGGATGCGCACCCCGCGCCGTCGCCCGACCCAAAGCTCCAGCGTGAGCAGTGCGCCGAGGAGCAAGACCGCACCCACGCCAAAGGCAGCTTGTGCCGATCAGGAAATTGGTCGGGTTTTCCGCTTGCCAGCTCAGCATGGACATGTTCAGCTGCGCCAGGATCCGTTCGGCCTGGCCGATGGTCGCCAGGGGCGCAGCCGCAAGAACGCAGGCGGCGATCAGCAAGGCAAAAGACAAAATGACGACGACGATTCGGTTAAATGTGGACATTGATATTGCCCTTGGGCATCCAAACGTGCTGTATGCACCGACGTTGCCATTTGGCTCGTCGAGCCATCAACGCGACGCTCGTTCTCTCTGGAAATGGCCGCGATTCGTCGAAATTATACACCAGATTCGGGGCGAGAACGAATGCGCCTGAGAATAAGAAGACCCACGATTGCGACGAAAATCAGCGCACCCAGCGCGCTCCATAATCGGCCGTTGCGCCAGCTCGTCGGGGCGAATTCAAAGGTGACGATATGTTCGCCCGGTGGAATCGCCACGCCGCGCAGAAGGTGGTTGGTCGGATAGATCGGCGCTGGCTCGTCATCGACCGAAGCCCTCCAACCAGGATAATAGGCATCGGTCAGCACCAGCAGAGCCGGCTCTTCGCTCTTGACCTGGATCACGACTTTTTCGACCTCATAGACGATCACCTCGGCGCGATCGCCAGAATGCGCGTTGCTCTGCAGCGCGTCCAGCCCTTCGACAATGGCTGCGTCGCTCAGGTCGGCGTTCGCCTGGTGCATCTGCGCCAGCGACTCTTCGGGGGACGTTGCTGGTATGACCTGATGCGCCAAGTAAGCGCGCGGGGCCACATCCACATTTTCATAGACCTTGACGTCGCCGCTGTGAGCCAAACGGAAGTGACCTCTGTCGCTGGGCAGCAGAGCGGTGAACATGCCGGTGCGTGCGTCGTACAGCGTGGCCGCCTGGATCGTGACATCCGGCGCACCGGGCTGCCATGCCACCGTGAGCGTCAGCGGGATGCTGGGCGACGTCAGCGCCAGCCGCGCCCGGTATTCCTGACGCCCCCCTTCGACATCCCGATAGGCAACCTCGGCGCCGGACGAGAGGGCCATCTGGCTGTCGAGCGCACCATCGGCGAAATCCGCGCCGGGCTGGGCGCCAGCGGTCAGGGCGAATTCGTTGACCGTTCCATCATCACTTTGCGCCGTCACGCGGGCGACAGTCTGATTTTCGAGTTGCAGGCTTGCCAACGCTGCGTTGTCGCCATCCACCACGCCGATCAGGTCGATGTGGGTGGCGGAAAAGGCAGCGCAACCTCGATTTCTACAACGGGCGAATCCGCGCTCAGATGTGCGCCAATTTGGCGGTCGTAGTAGACACCATCGAACCAAAGATCGCGCACCTTGTCGGTGATGACATATTGCACATTGAGCAGATTGAGCAGCCGCGCATTCGGCATCTGGGCGACTTGCTCGCGCAGACGACCATCGGGCACGAGTTGCTCCTCTGGGATGAAAAGGGTGAGAAAGCCGAGATAGCGCGCCAGCGGCAACACGCCGCCGTCGAAGCCATCCACCGCGGGGACGCGCCAGAGCAGCGGCAGATTTGGGGCCAAAATCTCTTGCCCCTTGAGGGCCACGATCAGCTGATCGAAGGCAGACTCGGTCAGTTGCGGCGGGTCGCTTTCCAGTAAGATCCGCCGCAGATCGGCCATGTCGCCCGGGTCGAACGTGATGGTGCTCATGCTCAGAAAACGGCCGCTCCCGGCCGCCCCCAGCACCCCTCGTTCTGGATCGCTGAGCAGGAAGGCGGGCGCGGTGCGCACATCGTAGACGGCTTGGGGAGCCGTTGTTTGCGTGTGGGGCAAGGCGCGGCTGGCGACGACCATCTCCAACGCGATCAGCACGCTGACCGCTGCAGCAAATACCGTGCGGCTGCGCGCCCGAGCCAGGCGCGCAGCCATCAGATCCAACCCGCTGCCGGCCAGCACCGCCATGCCCAGCGTGTAGAGCATCATCCAGCGCGCCGGCGCACGGAAGAGATCGAAGCCAGGGGCCAATTTGTAGAGCAGATAGTAGGCTGGATTCCAGCGGCCGAGGGCAAGAAAAAGCCCCAACGCGGCAAACAACAGACCGAAGGCGATCCCCTGGCTTCTTCCACGCCAGAGGGCAAACCCGGCCAGCACCAGGCCGATCCATCCCATGTACGCGACAAATTCCGTGTAGCCCAGCGTCTCGAAGATCACGCTCAAGTCGGCGAGACCATAGCTTGGCAGCAGCGTCCAGTGCAGCTTGAGCGGTCGCAAGCTGAAGCTGGTCGCGTCCCAATAATCCAGCCCACCGCTGCGTAACCCCAGCGGACTCAACTCCAACGTGGGCAGCAGTTGACCGGCGCAGAGCAGCACGCCCAGTATCACACCGCCGACATAGACGCTCAGCCGCGGCCAGAGATCGGCAAACAGCGCGCCCGCACTCCGCCATGACGACCAGGGCAGATGGGGGCAGATTGCCCAGACACCCAGCCCAAACAGGTTGATGTAGGCAGTTTGGATGTGACCGGCCAGGAGCATCAACGCGGCCAGCAATGCAAAAAGCAGCGTGTTGGCCAGGAAGCCGCTCGATCCCAGCCAGGCAATGGCCGACCCGCGCGACATGGCAACGCCCTTTTTTCTGCCTCGACGTGGGCTGCATCTGACGCACGCTCCAGCACAAGCACCGCCCAGGGCAGCCACGCCGCGCCATTCATCTGGTTGATGTGGCCAATCAGCCCGCCGTTGAAGCCGCTGCCGGCCAGCACCAGACCGGTGACGAAAGCAGCGATACCGCCGTAGCGCCACCGGCGCATCAGCAGATAGCCGCCATAACCGAGCAGCCAGGTGTGCAGCGCCGCGCTCCAGTAGATCTGCGTGGTGACGGGCAGCCAACTC
>JAAUPU010000215.1 GCA_012032975.1 Caldilineaceae bacterium
CATGGCGGTCTCGCCACTTTGTGAGCTATGGGCTTCGTCCACGATGACGGCGAAGCGTTTTGCCCGCAGTGTCGATGACCACCGATTGACCCTGTTTTTCCAACGTCTGAATGGCCTGGGCGATGAAGGGAAACTTCTGGATGGTGGAGATGATGATGGGCACGCCGTCGGAGAGCGCATTGGCCAACTGCCTGGTGTCCTCGTCGATCTTCTGGACCACGCCCTGTTTGTGCTCGAATTGGTAGATGGTCTCCTGCAACTGTTGGTCGAGGACCAGGCGGTCGGTGATGACCACCACCGAATGGAAGACCTTTTCGTCGTGGTCATTGTGCAAGGTGGAGAGGCGGTGGGCCAGCCAGGCGATGGAGTTGGATTTGCCCGACCCCGCCGAGTGCTGGACCAGATAGTTGCGCCCCGATCCGTGGGTCTGAGCATGTCGAATCAGCTTGCGCACGACGTCCAACTGGTGGTAGCGGGGGAAGATCATCGTCTCCTTGACTTCTCGCACCAAGCCCTTTTCGGTGGCGATGGTCCTTTCTTTCACTTCCAGATGCAGGAAACGGGCCAGGATGTCGAGCAGGCTGTCGCGCGTCAGCACCTCCTGCCAGAGATAGCAGGTGCGCACGTTGTCGTAGACAAGTGGATTGCCAGCGCCGTGGTCGTGTCCGCGGTTGAAGGGCAGGAAGACTGTAGCGCCCTTCTCCAGCTTGGTGGTCATGTAGACCTGGTCGGGGTCTACGGCGAAATGGACCAAACAACGCTTTTTGAAGGCAAAGAGTCGCTCCTTGGGGTCGCGCTCAAACCGATATTGATATTTGGCGTTCTCGACATCCTGGCCGGTCATGGGGTTTTTGAGTTCCAGGCTGGCTACAGGCAGGCCGTTGAGCGCGAGCACCACATCGGGGATGGCGCCGCTGGCCGTCTTCACCTGGCGGGTGACGGTGAGCCGGTTCTGCTCGTAGCGGGCCTGAGCCTCTGGGTTCATGCCGGTGTTGGGGGCAAAGTAGGCGGCGCGCACAGTGCGGCCAAAGCATTTGAAGCCGCCGCGGAGCACCGTGAGCATGCCCTTGCTCTCCAGTTCCTTGACCAGGCTCTCCAGCAGGATGTCAGCGGATCGTTCCTTGTTGAGGTCGCTGAACCACTTCCAAAAGGTGGACTGGCTGCGCTGGACAAAGTCGACGAACTCCTGGGGGAAGAGGGCGACTTCGGGATCGTAGCCTGCCGGGTCGCCCTTGACGTAGCCGCGCGCCGTGATTAGGTCATCCTCAATGGCCTGCTCGAAGTCGATCTCTTTGTGCATGAAGACCCTTCCCCGTAGGTCACGCTACTAGCGTGACAATCGATGCCAACCCGGATCGTGACTACGTTCTGACGGTTCGCCGGCGACGTCACAATCTTTCAGTGCATCGGGTAGCGTCCATCCCCAGCGGTCGTGATAGGCTCCCCGATCTCGCCAATGTTCATAGCTGCTGTATGGCCAATTCTCTGGCTTCAGGACGTAGCCATGTTTGACCGGGTTGTAGTGAATGTAGTGCAGTCGCGTTTCGAGATCGGCGTCGTTACGAATGATGTGGTCCCAGTATCGTTTCTGCCAGAATTTCATGGAACCCGAAATGCCAATGCTTTTTTGTATACCTTCGTGAAATTCGGTTTGATCGAGTGCATGATCTGGCTGTGGGTTGCGGTGCAAGGGGCCGAATGAGCAGATGAAAATGATCGGGCAAGAAGACATAGGCCAACATGTGAAATGGATAGCGCTCCTTCGCCTCGCGCATAGTCGCTTTGAGCAGTTCCAAATACTGCGGATGCTGAAAGACTGGTTGCCGCCGCTGAACGGCCTGGGTGATGAAGACGACGGCGTTTGGTACGTAGTACCGGCGAATGTTCATAGGGGATTGAACCTCGATGATGGTAGGTCACGCTATCAGCGTGACGATCTGGGTTGGCGGAAGACGTCACGCTACTAGCGTGACCTACGAATATCTTGGCGATGCCGGCGGTTCGGGAACGGGCACCCCACGCACATCAATCTTGCCAGTGACGGCGTGGGTGGATCGGGGCGGTAGGTCACGCTATCAGCGTGACAATTCTGGCGTCTACCGCGGCCGCAAAATGGCTGCGTGATAATCGAACTCGGACCACGCAGCCAGCATCCCATCCCATGAGATGCCGGTGGGTCCGCTGGGCAGGGCAGGATCCTGCACCCAAAACCGTTGATCTTGAACGCCGCCAACGACTACCAGCGCATGGGCGTAGTCTTCTTGGCCATAATCGAGGAAGCCTGTTCTTACAAACACGATGGCAGGGATTCCGGCGTCAAGCATGGAGAGCAATTCGACTGCTGACCATGCTCGATAGATAACTTCAACATTGGGGTCGCTCAATCGTTGAATTGCGGAACTGGGCGTACCATATTTCCGGGACCCCAGGCTCCGGCTAATCTCGGACTCGTTTCGTTCAAATCCTAAATAGGTCAGAATCATGCGAACACAAGCCGGCAAACAGTAGCCTTCTTCTGACTGCTGGAAGAGGGGCACGGGCAAGGTTTCAGCCATGCGTCGGGGAGGGAAGTTCGTCGGCCAGCCGTTCTGCTTCGTGTCGCATCGTCGTGAGGATCGCCTCGGTATAGCGCACTTCGCCGTAGCGTGCGTCGACCTCGATCAGACCGACGCGGCCCACCCGTCCACGAGAAGGGAAGGTCAAGTCGACCGGTACGTGCCAGATCCAGCCTCCTGTGGCGTTCGATTTCAGTTCGGGATCGCCCGCCAACAGAAGATTGCTGACCTCTTGCAGGACCAAGGTGTTGACCTTGCGTCGGGCAACAGCAGCGGAGATCTGAATGTCGGGCGCTAACCCGGCTGCGCCGAGTTGCTCGCCCAGCCACTCAGTGAATTCCTGGGCGATCTCATTGCCCCAGGCTTTGCGAACTGCTTCCGGTAGTTCGGCAATCATCATGATGCCTCTATTCTTCACACGCAACATGGGTTCCTGGTCTGTAAATCTTCGTTCAAATCATTGAGCAGCAGCCGGCCGCCAACAGGTTCAACAGTGCAGGCCCCTCTGTCCAATCTTACTTGAATGGAGCGTCGGAGCCAAGCGGCGGAATGGGCACGGTACGCACGTCGATCTTGCCGGTGACGGCGTGGGTAATCAGGGCGGTGCGGTATTGCCTGAGTTTGTCGATGGCTTGTTGGACCCTGGTCGTTTGGTATTCGAGATCCACCATCACTGTGCCACAGTGATCAACAATTTCGGCTTGTTCCGTGTGAGGTGGCACCAATACGGGCAATCTATTTATGATGTCAGTGTTAAGGTTGTCCATCGTAGAACCGACTGATTCCACGGTCAGGTAGTCCTTGATCAGTGGTAGGCGAATATAGTTATCCAGATATTCTGGCTCAAGAAGAGGATTGGACACTCGAATCAATATACTCCCAGTTCCACATAACCATCCAGCTTCCCGCTTGCCGACATAGGCCGCTCTGCCCAGTTCACCACGCCGCCCCAGGACAATGTCCCCGACCTGTAATACATGGCGAGACAGCCGCTTGCGAGTTTCATCGTCAACAGTCATTTGCAAATTGGGCACGATGTGTCCATCACTGATGTTTGCAGGATTTACGACTGGAAATCCGCCTTCTACATACTCATGAGAGTGCAGTTGACTTCCGAACGGACCAGTCTGCACCAATCCACCGAAACGACGTAACTGAAGCACTCTCCAATGACTTGGAATCTCCCCCAGCCACTCGATCCCCGAGTCCTGCATGGGCGCATCGGGATCCAGCCCCTTGGTGACGGCGTGGCTGATGAGGGCGGTGCGCTTGGCCGCGAGCCTGGCCAGCAGCGCTTCCTTCTTGGCGATCAGCGCGTCGATCTGCGCGGTCTTGTGGTCGAGGAAGCGGGCGATGGCGCGCTGCTCGGGGAGGGGTGGGAGTGCGATAAATGCGTTATCAATGATGTGTTGGGGCAAACCAAAGCGGGTCACGCCGTTCGCTCCAACGACAAATTGACCATTGAACCGTGTTGACTCAAACAAACGAAAGAGGAACTTGCCGATCACATCAACGGGCCTAATATGTGTCAGATGATACCCACAAAGTGTGTCTTCCAAATCCTCAGCAACGTATGCTGGAACAGCGATATCCTCTCGACTCTCTGAGTCTTTGGTAACTATCACGTCTCCTTCACGGATTAGAAACTTATCAATTTCTCTCTGGGTGGCTGTGGCCCGCATGAAGTCAATGTTCGATCTGATTTCTTCATTGTTGTAGACATCTGTGTAGTTGCAGAGGAAAACAGCCAACTCATTTTCTTCCGCCTTCTTGTCCACGTTACTGGGCTGCACGGATGAAACATATTTTAGTTTCCTGACATCCCAATGCGCCGGAATCTCCCCCAGCCAATCGACCTCACTGTTTTTGTACTCCGGATACGTCGCATACCTACCCATCAGTAAACCTCGCTCACTGCTGTCATGCTGATGGCCGGGTCGGGTGATTCGCAGCCGTCCCGTTCGCCAACCGGAGATGGACCCGGCGCAATCGTTTCTCGGGCGGCTGAAAAGGCATCGATCGCTGGATGCCTGCTGGTCTACGATGGCTAGCATGCCCGTAAGGTGATCTACGGTTCTTGATCTTGCACGGACATACTGGGCCGGCGTCTCAGCCGGCGGCGCGCAGCTCTTCCAGTAACTGAGCCGGCGTCACGATTGGAATGCCCCGGTAGCAGGTCAGCTGGACTAGATGGGGGTCTCCCGAGACTATGTAGTCGGCCTCGACTTACTCTGCGCAGGCAAGAAACTTGTTGTCGGCGGGATCCGCTCGACCGCGGAGGCCTGAAGCGTGACTTCAATTACGGTGCTCTCTGAACGGATCGCGGCCAGATAGGCGTCGACGGTCTCGTCTGCCAGGCGGTATCGCTGCTTGATACGATCATAGTGGAGGACACGCGCCAGTTCGGCCAGGATCTCCTCGCTAGTATAGAGGTCCAGGCTGGAGAGATGTAGGCGAATCTGCGCAGGGGTACCATTGCGATTGAGGAGCGCGCTGACCCAGACGTTGGTGTCGACCACGACCTTTGTCACTGGTTGCGCACCGCCGCCATTGCTTCACGAATGTCCTGCTCCACCTCATCTTCGGGCAGTTCGGGGATCTCTTTCCAGGCCTCTTCCAACACCGTTCGCAGTCGGGAGCGGGCAGAGGCCGCGCTACCGCTTTGCGCGATGTCTGCGGCCAACTCTTGGGACACTTCTCCTTCGACCAACAACCGTTCGTAGTCTTGGATGGGCACGATGGCGACGACCGGAATGCCTCCTCGCTGGACGATCAGGTGTTCGTCGTTGGCGTAGGCCTGCTTGATGATGGCGCCGAAGCGATTCTTGGCCTCGGTAGCTGTGACCACGCGCACCTGCCGATTCTGTGTCATATCGGTTCTCCTCACTGTTCGATATTGGGCTTAATACTAGCTAAACAAGTTTAGCATGGAAGGGGGAGAGATGTACAGGCGATAGCACGCTGAGGGTGTGAACTGGTCGGTGTGAGCGTCAGACCACCTCGCCCAACATGGCTAAGATTTCTGCCTCCAGCTGCTTGATGTCTGCCTCGATTTCTTCCAGTGGTTCGGGCGGCTGGTAGACGTAGAAGTGGCGGTTGAGCGGGATCTCGTAGCCGATCTTGGTCTTGCTGTAGTCGATCCAGGCGTCGGGCACGTGGGGCAACACTTCGGCGGCCAGGTAGGTTTCGCAGTGGTTGCGCACCAGGGCCAGCAGGTCATCGAGGCCCGTGTCGTTGTCGTAGCCCAGAGGTAGAGGCAGAACAATGTCGTCGGGCAGCGGCACGATCTCGGTGTCGCGCAGATTGCTGTCCGGCTCTGGATCGCCCTTCTTGTCTCGGCAGATCTCCGCCGAGGGATCTGCTTCACTGAGCGCGGACAAGATCGCCTT
>JAAUPU010000216.1 GCA_012032975.1 Caldilineaceae bacterium
CTGGCTGCTCTACGGCGGGCTGAGCCACGGCATGGCCATGCTGGTCGGCGGCACAGGTCGCCTGAACCAGACCATGGGCGCGGTCGCGCTGCTGGCCGCGCCTCACGCCCTGCAACTGCTGACCGCCGTGCCCTTTGTGTCGGTCAGCAGCCTGCTCTTGACCGTCTGGTCGCTGCTCATCGTCTACCGCGGCGTGGAGGTCGCCCACGATCTGCCGTGGAAACGGGCGATGATTGTGGCAATTGCTCCGCTTGGATTGCTTATGCTGGCGGCGCTGGTGAGCATCGCTCTGTTGGCAGCAGCGCTGCTGGTCGCAGGGGCTGAGAGATGACCGTCAACGAGATTTCACCCAATGCAACCCCCGCTAAACCGACAGAGCGTCGCGGCTCGATGGTGCGAGACTGGTTGCCCAGCCGCGGCCAACTGCTCTCCGCATTGCAACTGGAGCCGGCCTACCCGATCATCCCGGACCTTGACGCGCCGCTGCCGGCCCATAGCCTGGCCGCCACCAGCATGCGCCAGGGCATGGGCTTGGTGGTGTTGGCCGCGCTGCTGGCCGGGCTGATCCCGTTTCTCTTTACTTGGGTGATTGCCCTGCAAGCCGGTTCGGCCGCGCAACTGGCGCGCGCGGCCGCTGAGATGGACTTGGGCGCAGATCTGGCCGATGGCAGCCTGGTGCGGCTGGTGCTGAGCGATGCGGTCAATGCGATGGTGGCGTTGGAACCGGCGGGGCTGCCCGGTTGGCTGGCGGCCACATTGACCGCACTGGGCGAGTGGCTGGAATGGCCGCTGCGCTGGCTGGCGGTCTGGATTGTCTATGGCCTGGGTGTGCTGGGGACGCTAAAGTTGTTGGGTGCAACCACGACGCTTCAACGTTACTACGCCATCAGCGCCTACGCAGCGTTGCCGCTGATCCTGGTTGGGATTGGGGGCCGATTCCCTGTTTGGGACCATTGGCCGGGTTTGGTGGGCTACGTCTGGGGGGTTGATGATTTTGCTGCGCATCCTGCGCGCCGAAACAGGACTGACAACGGGTCAGGCGTTGATCGGCGTGGTCGCGCCGGGAGCGCTGGCGCTGCTGGTGAGTTTCGTGGCGGGCGGGGTCGTGGTTGCTTCGTTGGTGCGTGCGCTCTTATAGACAGTTGGGTACGTTGCCAACTGTCGTTTCGTCCACATGCGGAGTCTCGAAGTGGAACGGTGCTGAAAGGGAAAGTCTGCCATACATGGCTCGATATACTTTACCGTCGCGGCTTGAGGAAGATGACGCCTAGCGGCGGCAGATCGACGGGCGCTGAGTAGGCGCAGGATTGCCAGGGCTGAGGGGTGCTCGCCACCCCGTTTGGATTGCCCATGCCGCTACCCCCGTAGTGTGGCCAGTCGCTGTTCATGATCTCATCGTAAAAGCCATCCACCGGCAAACCGATTCGATAGCCCCGCCAGGGGACCGGCGTGAAGTTGCAGACGACCACGATCATCTCATTGGGGTCGGAGCCGCGGCGGACAAAGCTGATCACCGACTTGTCCGCATCGCTGAAATCGATCCAGTCGAAGCCCTCCCAACTAAAATCGACCTGATGCAACGCCGGCTCGCGCAGACAGAGGTGGTTCAAGTCCGCCGCGCAGCGTTGAAGTTGCCGGTGCGGCTCGGATGTCTCCAACAGATGCCAGTCGAGACTCTTGGCTTCGTTCCATTCGGTCCACTGGCCAAACTCATCGCCCATAAAAATCAGCTTCTTGCCGGGATGACCGGTCATGTAGGCGTAGAGCGCACGCAAGTTTGCCAACTTGCGCCAGAGGTCGCCGGGCATCTTGTCGAGCATGGATCGCTTTAGATGCACCACCTCATCGTGGCTAAAGGGCAGGATGAAGTTTTCGTGAAAGGCATAGATCAGGCTGAAGGTGATCTGGTTCTGGTGAAAGCGGCGGAAAATGGGATCCTTCTCCATATAGCTGAGCATGTCGTGCATCCAGCCCATGTTCCACTTCAGGTCGAAGCCCAGGCCGCCGGTGTAGGTTGGCTGGGAGACCATGGGCCACGAGGTGCTCTCCTCGGCGATGGTCAGCGTGCCAGGCGCCTCCTGGTGGGTCAGCTCGTTGAAGCGGCGGATGAAGTCGATCGCCTCCAAATTCTCGCGGCCGCATATTTGTTGGGCACCCATTGGCCCGGCTCGCGGCTGTAGTCGAGATAGAGCATGGAGGCAACGGCGTCGACGCGCAGCCCATCCAGGTGGTACTTCTTCAGCCAGAAGAGCGCGCTGCTCAGCAAGAAGTTGCGCACCTCGTTGCGGCCAAAGTTGAAGATCTTGGTTCCCCAATCCTGATGTTCGCCCTGGCGCGGGTCAGAATGCTCGTAGAGATGGGTGCCGTCAAAATAGCCCAGCCCGTGGGCGTCTCTGGGAAAATGGGCTGGCACCCAATCCAGGATGACGCCGATGTTGTGCAGGTGACAATGGTCGACGAAATACATGAACTCATCGGGCGTGCCAAAGCGGCTGGTGGGCGCAAAATAGCCGGTGGTCTGGTAGCCCCAGGAGCCATCAAAAGGATGCTCGGTGATGGGCAGCAGTTCGATGTGGGTATAGCCCATCATCTGCGCATACTCCACCAGTTGATGGGCCAGGTCGCGATAGCTGAGAAAACCGTCGTCCCCCCGGCGACCGCCGCCAACTGCCCAGATGCACCTCGTAGACGTTGATGGGTCGGTTCAGAGCCTGGCGTTCGGCGCGGCTGTTCAGCCATTCTTCGTCGCGCCAGAGATATTTGTCGATGTCCCAGACGCGTGAGTCGGTGCTGGGGCGCATCTCGGCGTAGAAGCCGTATGGGTCGGTCTTGTCCATCTGGTAATTCTGAAATCGGGATCGAATCGCATATTTGTAGTGCATCCCCTCCGGCAAATTGGGGATGAAGATCTCCCAGATGCCGCCGTTGGGATGCAACGTCATGGCATGGGTGCGGTCGTCCCATTCGTTGAAGGGGCCGGTGACGCTCACCCGCTGCGCATTGGGCGCCCAGACCGCAAAGTTGACGCCGCGCACGCCATCGACCGTACGAAAATGTGCGCCAAGTTTTTCGAAGCTTTGGTTGAAATTTCCTTCGTTGTGCAGAAAGAGGTCATATTCGCTCAGCATGGGGCCAAAACGATACGGATCTTCCAACTCGTATTCGTTGCCCTGTCCATCCGCGACGATCAGCCGATAGGCGAACGGCTTCTTGCGATTGCCCATCACCGCCTCGAAAAAGCCAAGCGGATGCAGTCGCGTCATCGCCGTGCGTTGGCCGTTGTCGATGTTCAGCACGAAGACATCCTGGTCCAGCGGTCGAAATGCACGCACCGCCAAGCGGGTGCGCCCATCGATCTCGACCTGGTGCATGCCGAGGAGAGCATGGGGCGCGCCATGATAGCCACCGACGATGGCGGCCACGTCCGCGGCGGCGATGCTGCCGGGGTCTGCGTCCACATCCAGCCCGATTTTGCTTTTCGTCATTTCACTGCCTTTTCTGGCATTGCGCCCGCTCTCGATGGAGAAATGTGCTGAACAAAGACGAAGGCTCGTCTGGCCAGGACAAATCTCCCATCGCCGATTGTCAGTGTGCGTTCCTATCAGGCCATTGCCAAGAAGCATCTATCCACCAAGTCACTCGAAGTTTCACGGAGAAACAGCTTACGCCATTGCGGGAAAATAACTATCCACGAAGTTTCACAAAGCTGCACGAAGAACCAGGTCAAACCTTGGTGTTCCTTCGCATGCTTCGTGGATGCTTTTAATTCTGGATTGGCCTTACGTCCTGGTGTCTCTTCGCGCCCTTCGTGGATGTTTTTGTCCTGGTCTCGCCTCAGCTGCCGATGTAGCGGGCATACAGGCTCCTGGCCAGCTCTTCGTCTTCGGTGCCCTTGATGATGGCGCGGTTGTCGGCAAAGATGGTGAATTCGTAGCCGTCGATCCGGGAGCGCAGCAGATAATCGTTGCGCGCCTGCTGGCTGGCCAGGGGAGCGAGTCTTTTCTCCAGGCCGGCCAAATCCAGCCGACCGCGGCTCTTGACCGAAACCTGCACCGCGTTGCGGCCACAGAGTGTGCTGCTGGCCGTGCCCAGCTCGGCGTCCAAAAACTCGAAGCGACGCAGCCCACATGCGATGCAGTCGGGCCGACGACCGCCCAAGCCCAGCCGCACGAATTCATGGCTCCACACATCCATGTGGATGAGGCCGTCGTTGAGCTTGCCGCGACCGGTCATCAGCTTCATGGCCTCGGTCGCGGCCATCGACGTGACCATCGCCACCGCCGGACCGATGACGCCGGCCGTGTCGCAGGTGGGCGTGGTGCCGGGCGCCGGCATCTCGCCCAGCAGGCAACGCAGACAGCCGGAGGCGACGCGCTCGCCGGGCAATTTTTCGGCTGCGCCATCGGGCACAAAGGTGGCCGTCATGCCGTAGGAGGCGATGACGCCGCTGTAGACCCACGGCTTGGCCAGCCGAATGCAGGCGTCATTGAGCAGGTAGCGGGTGCTAAAATTGTCGGTGCCATCCAGAACCACCGTGGCATCGCCGATCAGGGAAAGCACATTGCCGGGGCTTACGTCGGCGACCACGCCCTCAATCTCGATGGCGCTGTTGATACGGCGCAACTTGCGAGCCGCCGCTTCCGCCTTGGGCAGACTTTCCGCGATGTCATCTTCGTCGAACAGAAACTGGCGTTGAAGGTTGTTGAGTTCGATAAAGTCCCGGTCGATGACGCGCAACCGCCCAACGCCCAAACGCGCCAGCAGATTGGCCAGCGCTGCTCCGGTCGCGCCACAGCCAACCACGACCGCGGTCGATGCCAGCAGCGATCTCTGCCCCTGCTCGCCCAATCCGGGAAAGATCATCTGGCGCTGATAGCGTTCAAGTGCGTCTGAACTGTCAGTCAACAAACATCGGTCCTGTGGATCTTTTTGGCACTTCGGTCTTAACGGATCGCATTGCGCAGACCCGGCAGCAGGTACTCCTCGGCGACGACTTCCCAGCTCATAAGCCGTGCGATCTCCTGGCCGCGGTCGAGCAGAAGCTGCGCTTCGCCATCGTTCTTGGGCAGGCGTTCGAAGATCGTCTGCGCGGCGACCGCGCTGTTGTTGCCCTCGATCCAGTTGCGCACGCCCGCGTCGATTCTCAGTGCATCATACGGGCTGCCCAGCCAGTAGCCGTGGGGCAGGTCCACATAGTCGGCCACGACCAGGTTGGGCAGATTCTCCAGCCCATCCGCCGCGCGCGTGGCAAAGCCCACGCAGCCGCAGACGCTGCTCACACAGCAGAGCGCGCCAAAGCTCAACGGCTCGACCTGGGCGATGCCAAAGGGTTCATAGATGCTCTGGCCAAACTCCAGATCGCTGCCCAGGCGAACGTCCATGAACTCCATCTCCGCTGGCATCCGTCGGCCGCATCGTTCGCTGCTCCAGCCAAACTGGTTGACAAGCACAATGTTGCTCTGGGTGGAGATCCAGTTGAACGGCTCGACGCCGTCGAAAAAGTAGGCGCCTTCCAGACCGATCAGGTCGCCGTTGTCGGCGCGATGGCCCACCGGCCAGCCATATTGCTGTTCCCAGGCTGCCACCCATTCCGGTCGTCGCCCGGCGGGTGAACTGGTGCTGAGCACGAACAAGACGGCGCGTTTGCCGGCGCTGCGCAACATGGCCTCCAGATGCTCCATCACGCGGATGTCGCGCCAGAGCGCCTTGGAGAGCACCATGCGCGTGACATGGGTGAAGACATAGTCCGGCGTGTAGCCAAGCAGGTTGTGGCAATATTGCTGAAGGCGCCGCTTGGATTCTCGTTTTTGGGCCAGCGTGATGTCAAAGGCTGGCACACCGTTGTAGACCAGGTCGATGTGGACACGGCTGAGTTCGTGGCCCAGAAAATCGCAACTCGTCCACGACCAAAATCGCCCACGGCAAAAGATG
>JAAUPU010000217.1 GCA_012032975.1 Caldilineaceae bacterium
GATGATCCGCGTTTCGGTACAGGCCTATACCACGGACGACCACGTCGAGCGGCTGCTAGCTGCGCTGACTGAGTTGTTGTAGGGGTATGCGACAGCTTGGTAGCGGGGCTGGTGAAAGCAATCGAGGATAGTCATCGAACGTAGTGCGCGGTGCGTGACAACTTCACGCACCGCGCACCAACCACAAACATCACTCCTCAGCTTCAAATAGCAGATCGATCAACTCATCACAATACTCTTCCACCAGGTTGTCGTCTTCGTCCATGGCGGCCTGGTTGATCTGATCGACCACGGCCCGAATGTCCTCGGCCAGCTTTGGGTTCAACTCTGGCAGCTGAAGCGCGCGCTCTGCACGCAGCAGCAGGGCATGTGTTCCAGGATCCTGATGCAATAGATCGATTGTGCTGTCGGCCATGGCGCTATAGGTGGCATTGAGCTTCGCCTGGCTCTCAGCGACCTGTTCGGGGCTTAGCCGTTGCCGGTCGGCCTTCAAGCGCTCGCTGACCTGTTTGCCCGACGTACGCTCGGTAACCGTCACATCCAGAATGCCATTCACGTCGATGTCGAAGTTCACCGTGACGTTACACAGGCCATCAGGTCGATTCGGCTCCAGCTCTTCAACCATAAAGTCGCCCAGAAACACATTCTGTGAAGCAATCGGACTCTCTCCCTGGTAGACCTTGATGTGGATCGTGTCCTGCCCAGGCATCATGGTCGTGAAGATCTCACTCTTGTGTATTGGCACGGTTGCGTTGCGTCGAATCAGCGGCGCAAAGCGATCCGCCTGAATGCGACCGGTCATGCCCAAACTCGCAATTTCGATGCCCAGTGAGAGCGGCGTCACATCCACGAGAATCGCGTCGATCTCTTCCCCGGCGACGATAGCGCCCTGGATAGCCGCGCCCAGGGCAACCGCAGCATCTGGGTCGATCTCTGAGTGGGGATCCTGGCCCATGCGCTGGGAGACCATCTCCCACACCGTTGGAATCCGCGTGGAGCCGCCGACCAGCAGCACGCGGTCAATTTGACCGGCTTCCAGTTTGGCATCGCTCAGCGCCTGATCGATACAGGAGATCGTGCGTTCCAGGAGGCCGTCGATCAGCCCCTCAAACTCTTCGCGACTGACTTCACGGCGCAGATGCAACGGACGGTTCTTGCGGTCGGTGGCGATATATTCCAGAGCGACGATGGCGTAGGGATCCGCGGATAGTTCGATCTTGGCCTCTTCCGCCGCGCGGAGCAATCGCGCCCATGCCTGGTGGTCTTGGCGCAAGTCGATCTTGTGATCGTCCTCGAATTCATCGGCGAGCGTCTGCGCCAGAAGCTCATCGAAATCATCTCCACCCAGGAGATTGTCACCGGCGGTTGCCAGCACATCCACCACGCCGTAGTTCAGCTCGATGATCGAAACGTCGAAGGTGCCGCCGCCCAGGTCATAGACCAGCATACGGAGGCTCTGCTCTTCTGCCATGCCATAGCCATAGGCCAGGGCCGCAGCGGTCGGCTCATTGATGATCCGTTCGACATTCAGCCCGGCAATTTCGCCGGCTTCAAGGGTGGCCTGTCGCTGCACCTCGTTGAAATAGGCCGGCACGGTGATCACCGCCCGGGTCACCGTTTGGCCCAGACGAAGCTCCGCTGCCGCTTTGAGTTCGCGCAGGATAAACGCAGAAATCTCCTGCGGGGTATAGTCCTTGTCGGCCATCTGCACAGACTCGTCGCTGCCCATCTTGCGCTTGATCGAGCGGATGGTGCGCTCTGGCGAGACGACCCATTGGTTGCGGGCGGGCGTCCCCACCAGCACCTCGTTGGCCGCTGAAATCCCGACGACCGAGGGCAGCAGCCGACCCTCGCGAACCGGGATCATCTCAGGGACGCCATCGATCACAACGCTGGCGGCCGAATTGGTCGTGCCCAGGTCAATGCCAATTACTTTGTTTGAATTATCCATAGTACGAGTCGCGTCCTGTTAAGTGCTCATCATCGATAGCGCCGTCGTCTCGATCCGTGTCGGTGCCGCTTGAATTGTGTTGTTCTTCGTGTTGAACTGTTTCTTCATTGGGCCAGCCATCCGTTGCGATCGATGCAGGCAACTCTTGTATTCCGTCGTCAATGCGCGGCTCCGACCGCAAAGCGGTCAGTTCTTGGGCATCACTGAAAAGGGGTTGCCCAGCCTCGCGCGAATCCCGACCTTTGGTCGCCGCGACAGCTTCCGTGTGCGACTCCTGCTCGAACGGGGCTTCGGTTTCTGCGCTACGCAGCGGCTGCTTGGGATGACGTGCAACGACAACCTCGGCGTAGCGCAACACCCGTCTCTGCTGCTGATACCCTTTGCGCACCACACGCACGACCGTGTTATCGGATGCGTCGGTCGCAGAAGTGGTCTCCAACGCCACATGAAGGTGGGGATCGAAGGGCTGACCAAGGGCGGGAATCTCGCGGATGCCCTCAGCGGCCAGCAACGCCTGCATCCGTTCACGCACGAGATCGAGACCCTCCAGCCAGGCAGCCGTCTCGTTGATGAATGTATACGGCAACGGGGAAGTCGCCTCTCCCTCTTGCGGAGAAGAGGCTGCAGGAGCCGTCTGCGAAGCTGCTGGCACGGGCGGAGGGCTGAAACTGCGTCGCAATTTTTCCCAGACGCCGGGTGGAGGCGCCGCAGGCGCCTCGGCCAAAGCCCTGCGCTTCACCTCGCGCTCTGCCTGTTCGTTTTCCAGGGCTTGACGCTGCTGCGCCAACAACGAACGCCCATTGTCCAGCGCCATTTCCAGACCATCCAGCACAGGCAGAAAGTCCGCGGCCAGCGCGCCGCGGGCCTGGCGCCGCTCGCTGTCGAGCCGCTCCTGATCCTGAAGCCGGCGTTGATCCTGAAGCTGATCGCGGCGGTCGATGATCTCCTGGAGCGTGCCAAGCGCGCTCTCGACCTGGGACTCTTTGGACTCGCCCAAGGCATTGGCCTTGAACTGTGTGCGACCCAATTTCTTGAGCGTTTGGCTCAGTTCTTCAAGCTGGTCGCTGCGCGGCAGCGCCTCGAATTTGGCGGCCAACAGCTCAACTTGTGATTGTCGGGCCGTCGCATCGAAGGCGCGCTTGAACGCATCCAGTTGGTCCTGGTAATCGCTCATCCGGCTGGCGATTTCCGCCAGCCGCTGGATGACAGGCTGCATGAGATTCGTGTCGTCAACGTGCGAGCCAGGGCGTCAAGCTGGCTGCTACCGGCCTGCCACTCATCGTCCAGGCGTTTCAACTGATCCTGCACCCGGTCGAGCTGGTCGCTCAGATGGAGGAGGCGATTGCGCGCTTGAGGTTCTACCATTTCGAAGCCACCATCGGCAGCGTAGCTTGATTCGCTGCTCATCGCTGGACCTCGCGAAAGTCATCCTGCATGGCAGAGGCCGCTGCCTCCGCTGCAAGCAGAATCAAATCCTCAATGTGCACGTCGAGGTCATATTTGGGGCGGCGACGGTTTGGCATGGGCGGTGGTGGTTGCAGCAGAAAGAGGTCGATGACCGCGCGACGATCCGGGTCGTTGAGCTGCTCATAGGCCGTGCGGATCTCACGGAACTTCTCCGGCTCGCGCTCTGGCGGGAAGCGGCGCACCATCTGAAAATAGGCGCGCTTGATCGCCGCTTCATCTGCCTGGTGATCCAGATCTAGCACACGATATGGGTTGACATCCGGCGCTTGGCCGGCGTTCTAGAAGAGGTGTTTGAGCTCATCGAGATCCTCGTCATCCATGTCGTTCAATATATCAAGCAGGCCGGCCGGACCGAATCTGTCTAACAGACCGAACACGCGGTCCATTCGTCCAGAGAAGAGTGCCTCAACCCGATCCGCCATCTCTTCGATGCCCGGCTCTTGGGCTTTTTGGGCAACCCGCTGGGCTTTGCGAATGAGGCGTAACGCCTTGTTGCGTGCAGCGGAATCGTCGCTTTGCGACGCGTGAAAAGCGTCCACATATTCCACACCGCCGCTCCGCGGTTCTTCTTCCCGGATGCGGGCCTCATATAGCTCGGCCAGCGCGTCTTCACCGTGGGTGTTGCAGACTTCATAAATCCTCAGCAGTGTATATGCCTTGGTGTCATCCCCGCGCCGCTTATGGCCCAGTTCAAGCGCCTCATCCCAGAAAAGTTTCGCCCATTCATCGCCCAGCTCACAATGTAACACCTGATCGCCCTGTTCGATCCAGAAAGAGGCCAGCAGGCCAGGGAATTGGCGGGCTTGGGGCACAAGCTCCTTAACGTCGTCCCCGCCGTCGGCGTGGAGCAGCTCGTGCAACACGAGACCGACAACTCCTACGTCCCGACCGGCAGCGTCAAATGCCTTGCGCAAATAGGCCCGCGCGTCCTTCATCTTCTTGGTTGACACATACGCCATCCCTAGCTCAGCAAAGAGTCTTGGATGGTCTGGAATCACTTCCAGCGCGGCAAGTAACTCCTTGATCCGGTCCTTTTCCGGGCGTCGCGTCAGGCGAGACAAGAAGTTATTGGGTGCATGGCTGCTTGCGCGCTCGATGTAGATCTCGGCCAGCGCATCCCGAGCTTCGACGTTTTCGGGTTCGATTCTCAGCACACGCTTCCAGATCGGTTCGGGGTCGCGATACCAGTTTTCATCCAGCAGCGCGGCCAACCGCATCAACGCGGGCACATGGTCTGGGTGCGATTCCAGAATGCGGTCCAGTTCATTGATGGCCGCCTCATTGCGGTCATCATACCGATAGACATCGACCAGCTTCATGCGCAGATCCAGATCGTCCGGTGCGTATTTGATCGCGTTCTTCAAACAGGTAATCGCCTCGCCCATCTCGTCGACATGGCCGTAACAGTCGGAGGCGTGGCTCCAGATAGCGGCCACCTGTTCATCGGTCAGATAGTCTGGGTGATCCGATTTGCGCGGGCGACGGCGCGCCATTTCGCGCCACGCCTCCGCTGCATTTACCCAGTGGTCGTTGGCCTCTTCGGCAAGCGCCAGATCCTGGGCAAGTCGGCGGTCGCTGACGTGACGGTTTGCCGCACGCAGATGCTTCAATGCTGGCAGCCAGAGCCCCGCTTCTGCGGCAGTGTATCCCAAGTGGAAATTGGCCAACCCGACGGTCTCATTCAGGACCGAGTCTTCGTAGTCGGTCAGCAGATCTGCTTCGCTCAGGTCGAGCACCTCCTGCCATCGTTCTTCCTGGGCGAGTGCAACGGCGGCCTGTCGCAGCAGACCGGCCCGATTTTCCAAGAACCAGGGAGAGGAGAGTCCACGGCTGGCCTGGCGCCAGGCAGTGCGCGCCGCCTCCTCGTCCCCCTTGCGCATAGCCGCCACGCCCACATAGTAGGCCAACACCGTGCTATTGATCGTCGTCTCTGCTTCACCGACCGCTGCCGGCAACCGCGTGACCGGCGCCGACGTCGAGTTCGCGTGCATCTGAACCAGCAGTTGCCAGACGTGCTGAACTTCTGGCGGCAACATGCTCTTCTCTACCAGGCTGGCAAGCTCATCCTCGCCCGCGCCGCGTTGCACGCCCTTGAGCAATGCAAGCTGCCCTTTCTCTCCGGCAGACAAGTCGTCGGTTGACACCTCTTGCCGCCCGGCTGCCAGACGCGTCAGCTGCTGCAAGAAGCGTAGGCCTTGCCTGTCCGGCTCGCCCTTGGCTGTGCTGTCGAATGCCTTTGCCGCTTCGTCGAACCGACCCAACCGCATCAGCGTCAGCCCACGGTGATAGTGAAAGCGAGCTTCGTCGGGGTGGGCAGTTAGGGCCAACTCCAAATGTTCCAGGCGTTGACCGGGGTTGGACAACCCGATGCAGCGCGGAAGTGCGCTTCGGCCACTATTTCCAGAGTACGAGCCAGCGTATCCGGGTCATTTGCGCCGCTGTTGGCTGCTTCGGCAAGCTCGATGGCGGCTGCTGTATCGCCACTCGTCAACGCTGTGATGGCATCATCC
>JAAUPU010000218.1 GCA_012032975.1 Caldilineaceae bacterium
TGGGCATCCTGAAAGCCGGGGCTGCGTACGTGCCGTTGGACCCTGCTTACCCCAGCGAGCGCCTACGCTGGATGGTCGCCGACGCCCGTCCGCGCCTCTTGCTGGCCGAGAGAGAAGCGCAGGAACTCTTTGCAGACTTTGACGGCAACTTGCTCTGTCTGGACCGGGACGACGCAGGAGTATACGACGAGCCAACTTCGCCGTTGCCAGCGGATCTCCAGCCGAATCAGCTGGCCTATGTCATCTATACCTCCGGCTCCACAGGTCGGCCCAAGGGAGTAGAATTGACCCACCGCTCTGTGGTCAATTTTCTAACCAGTATGAAAGAGCGCCCGGGGCTGACGGCACAGGATCGGCTGCTCTCGGTGACGACGCTCTCGTTTGACATTGCCGTCCTGGAACTCTTTTTACCGCTGATCACAGGAGCTGAGTTGCTTCTGGCAAGCCGCGAGATGGCCGCCGATGGGATCCGATTGCGAGAGGCGATAGAAGACTATCAGCCCACGGTCATGCAAGCTACTCCGGTCACCTGGCAGCTTCTGGTGGCTTCCGGATGGAACGGGGACAAAGAGCTGAAGGTGCTATGCGGCGGCGAGGCACTCTCCCGCGATTTGGCCGACCAACTTCTGACTCGTTGTGGAGAGTTGTGGAATCTCTATGGACCGACAGAATGCACCATCTGGTCGACGTTGCACCGGGTCGATTCGGACGACAAGCAGCCGCCCATCGGCAAGCCCATTGCAAATACCCAGGTCTACATCTTGGACCGCTCTCTGCGACGGTCACCCATCGGCGTTCCCGGCGAACTCTACATCGGCGGGGCTGGATTGGCTCTTGGCTATCTCAACCAGCCGGAACTGACCGCGGCCCGCTTTGTCGAAGTGCAGATTGCTCCAGAAGAGGGAACAACATCGTCCGGGCGGCTCTATCGAACCGGCGATCTGGCCCGTTATCGACCCGACGGCGCCATCGAATATCTTGGCCGCACAGACCAGCAGGTCAAGATTCGCGGTCATCGCATCGAACCGGCCGAGATCGAAACGGCGCTGGCGCGCCATCCGTCGGTCCGTGAGGCCGTTGTCGTGGCGCGTGAAGATTCGCCCGGTGACAAGGTTCTGGTTGCCTATATCGTCTTCCGGGCACAGCAGATGATCAGCAGCGCGGAGTTGCGCGAGGCGTTGCGCGGTCACCTGCCGCTCTTTATGATCCCGACTGAGTTTGTCCCGCTGGAAGCGTTTCCGTTGACGCCAAATGGGAAGGTCGACCGTCGCGCCCTACCCGCGGCGAACGCCAGTCGCTCGGCGCTGCTGCCAGAGTTTGAGCCGCCGGCTACAGAAATCGAGATTCAGCTTGCGCTGATCTGGTGTGAGTTGCTTCAGAAGGAGCAGGTGGGAAGGTACGATGACATCTTCGATTTGGGCGGCCATTCGCTGATGTTGACGCGCCTCGCGGCCCGCATCCAGGAGAGACTTGGCGTGCGCGTTGCTCTGGTCGATCTCTTCGACCACTCAACCATCGAGGGGATGGCCGGCCTGATCCAGGCGCAGCCACAAGAGCACGCAAATGACAAGTACGTTGACGAGGTGTTGGAGGATCTGGCAGCCCTCTCTGACGAGGAAATCGCTCAATTGCTGGCCTCTTGAGAGATAAAGGATGACAGGATGACAGGGATGAATCCGCGCCATCTTTGGTTGTGTTCCCAGGTGGGGTTGGCCAGCATCCGTTCTCCGATTGACCAGCGCTGTGGGAATCTACGCTGTGGGAATCTGGGCTGCGGCAATTAGCGCTGTGGCGAGCTTGGCGTTCTCATGGGGTTGTTGCACGGCGATACGGATATGGTTTGGCAGCCCAAACGAGGTGCAATCGCGCACGACCAGGCCCTGCTTCAGCAACCCTGCGCGTATCTCTGTGGCCGACCGCGCCAGGGGCAGCAGGAAAAAATTCACGGCAGAAGGCTCAGGACGCAGACCGTGCCCTGCCAGCGTAACTGCCAACGTAGCAACGTGTGCGCGCAACTGGCTGGTGGTCTGCAACCGCCAATCGAGACAGTCCATGGCTGCTTCGCCGGCAACCTGGGCGAATGTGTTGACATTCCACGGTGGCTGGATCTTCTGCAACTTGGCCACCTGATCCGGCGCGGCTACCAGATAACCCAGCCGCAGGCCACCCAACGAAAAGTCCTTGGTCATGGAACGAAGCACAATCCAGCGTCCATCCTCGATCCACTGGGTTGCGGACCAGGGCTGGGCAGCAAACTCGGCGTAGGCCTCATCCACGACCCAGGTTGCCTCGGGCGCAGCGGCGTGCAGCGTCAGCAATTCGGCCGGGGTCAGATAGCGGCCCGTGGGGTTGTTGGGGTTGCAGACAAAGACCAGGTCTGGCCGCGCGTGGGCGATCGCGTCCGCTACATCAGCCAGGCCTCTCTCGGCCTGGACGAACTCTTCCCCGCGTCGGACCCAGCCGGGGTGTTCGACGACCACACACTCTGCATTCATCAGCGATGCCACATTCTCATATTCGCTGAACGTCGGACCCAACACGACGATTTTTCTCGCGGTGGCCAGGCCGATTGCAAGCAGCCACATGAGGTCCGCTGTGCCGTTGCCGACCAGGATCGCGTCCGACGGCACGTCGTGATAGGCAGCCAGACGGCGGGAGAGACGGCGACTCAATCGATCCGGGTAGAGCGCAATTTGGCCCGGGACGACGCGCGCGGCCAGCGCTTCGACGACTGCGGGCGGCGGTCCGTATGGATTGATATTGGAAGAAAAGTAGACGACGTCGGACGGAGCCAAGCCCAGCGCTTCTAGCTCTGCATAGTCCGGCGTGCCGTGGATTTCCATTTTCGGCACAGGCAGATGCCCCTTTCATGGATGGCCAAGATCGAGAAACAGAGAGTTGGTCTCTATTTTATACCATATCTCATGTCGCCCTACCTGTTGGCTCGCAGCCATTCTCAACGGTACGCTGGTCAGCTTCCAGTAGACCGAAGCGATCATCCTTCTGACGCGGGTGAAAGTTCAGGTCGCCCCCGGCTGATGCTATACTAACCCGCCAGCGACGATATTATCGATAGATACATTGCGAAAAGCCATTCAGCCACGAATTAACACGAATCTCTTGATCGGCCACAGAGTTGTAATTCGTGTCAATTCGTGAAATTCGTGGCAAAACGGGCTTCTTGCAGCAGTGCAGCATCGATGCTCAGAAAGGAAATTCACGTTTGCTATGAGCCGAGTCATTGCCCTGGATCTGGACGACACGTTATTGCGCAGCGACTATTCGATCAGCCCGCGCACGCTGGAGATGTTGGCAGCGTGGGAGGCGAGCGGCAACCGGCTGGTGGTGGCAACCGGTCGGCCCCCGCGCTCGATCCCTGATTCGTTGCCCGACGAACTGATGGAGGTACCGTGGATCTGTTACAACGGCGCGGAAATCCGTCAACATGGCGCCGTGATCTATCAAGATCTGATCCCGGCCAAATGCACGCGTGAAGTCGTCGCCCTCATCGACAGCCATATCCCCGATATTTGCGCCGGTCTTGAAATCAACAACACCCCTCTACGATGAATCGACGACTGGACCGTTACAAGGTCTGTGAGATCGTCGAACTGGTCCAGGTGGCGGATCAGCCCAGCGCCAAGATTCTCTTTTTCATGCCGGACATGGTCGCGCTCGCGCCATTGCTGGAGCGACTGCCGACGACGACGCGCGCAATGCTTTCCAACCGCTACAATCTGGTTCAGTTGCTCTCGACCACGGCGGACAAGGCCCATGCCTTGCAGCACCTGGTCGCCGGCTGGGGGCTGAGTCTGGATGATGTCATCGCAGTGGGCGATGATGTCAATGACGTAGGCATGGTGCAGCGCTGCGGGCTGGGTGTGGCCGTGCGAAACGCGGTGCCAGAGGTGCTGGCCGTGGCGGACCATGTGACCGCCACCAACGACGAAGATGGCGTCGCCCTGTTGCTCGAAGAGCTTTTGCGAGGGGAGCGATAGAGCATGTCCGCCGTTCGCGACAGCACGCGTGCGCTGCCGTTGATCAAGGTCGTCGGTACGAGCGCCAGCGGCAAATCTACGCTGGTGGCCAGCCTGCGCGAGGCTGGCTATGATGCGCGGCCCGTCAGCCAGGAACACAGCCATGTGCCCGACCTCTGGCAACAGTTCGATGCTCCGCGCGTTCTCATTTGCCTGGATGTGGACCTGGTTCAACAGCGCATCCGCCGACCGGATGTCAGTTGGAGCCCAAGTTGGCTGCATACGGAGACGCTGCGTTTAACCCATGCCCGCGACCATGCAGACCTGCGAATCGACACCTCCGCACTGAAACCGGGCGACGTGCTGCGCATCGCGCAGGTATTCCTGGAACACGAAAGGATCCGTCGCGCCGATGAGCCGTTGCCGCCGATCACGCCCACAGGTGCAGCCCGACGCGCAGAGCAGGTGGATTGACGCAGAGCGCAGGCAAACAGCATCGTCCCCGGAGTTTATGGTTGCGCAGTGTGGTCACAGTGAGCAAGGATGTTGAGTGGCGATCCCAGGTTTCGCGCCGTCGAGCGAGTTGTCCAGATTGAGTGGCTGGCCCCGCTACGCAAGAATTGAGAGAGGATGTCATGAATCAACCCACCATCAGAACCACCGTCGTGGGCAGCTACCCGTTGCCCGCATGGTTGGCGGCCATGCCTTCCATCCCGGCGCTGCGCGATGCGATTCTGGTCGTGCTCAAGACCCAGGAACTTGCCGGGATCGATGTGATCGCCGACGGCGAGCTGTCCCGTTTGATGTCAATCATCCCGAAACCAATGGCATGATCGACTACTTTGTCGGACCGATGGCGGGCATCGACACCAGACTCACTTATGACGAGCGGGTCGCATTCCGCAGCCAGACGGGTATGTCCTTTCGTTCCCAACCAGCCGGCATCGTGCGCGACAAGGTGGGTGCTGGCAGCTTGAACCTGCCAGCCGCATGGCGCTTCGTAGCGGCCTTGGCCGATCGACCACTCAAGTTTACCGTGACCGCGCCCTACATGCTGGCCAAAACCCTGCTCGACCAGCACTACGGCGACCTGCCCACACTTTGCATGGAGATCGCCGACGTTCTGCGCACCCAGGTTGCCGCGATCGACGCGCCGGTGATCCAGGTGGACGAGGCCAACCTGACCGGCCATCCCGAGGACGCGCATTGGGCCTACGAACCGATCAACCACGTGCTGGATGCGGCGAGCGGGGAGCGGGGATTGCATCTCTGTTTTGGCAACTACGGCGGCCAGAGCATCCAGCGTGGGCTATGGCGCGATCTGTTGCCTTTCCTCAACAAGCTTCACGTCGACCACCTGGTTCTGGAATTCGCCCGCCGCGGCTATGACGAACTGGAGATCTTCCGCGACCTGCGCGACGAGATCGCGTTGGGCGTCGGCGTCATCGACATCAAAGACAACGCCATCGAAAGCGCGGACGAGGTGGCCCGGCGCATCGAACATGCGCTGCAAGTGCTGGGCGAGGAACGGGTCAAGTGGGTACACCCGGACTGCGGCTTCTGGATGTTGCCGCGCTCCGTGGCCGATGGCAAGATGGTTGCTCTGGTCCAAGGGCGAAATAAGGCGCTTGGCGCCGGCGCCACGTAGCAGAGTCCCCGCCGAGATCGTCCCGTCAAGAGAATTCACACCCCCAGAGATCAGCCCAACCGAGTAAATTTTGCGCGTTGGCGCGCATCGCGGTTCTGCATTATCATAGACAGCGTTCGATCCACTTTTCTTCGAAAACCTCAAAGCACCCACTGGATTTTGCTCTTTGCACGCCTTTGCAGGCGCCTTGTTGACTGCGCAGGAGGAGCCAATGCCGTGATCTGTTCATGCGAACCGGTAATACGGTCGGCTGGTGCGTTCATGCCGGCCATTCGACGCAATTCAGAC
>JAAUPU010000219.1 GCA_012032975.1 Caldilineaceae bacterium
CCGGGGGTGAAACAGCGGTTCTCCTGCGCGAGGGGGGTGGTCCATGTCGAAGATGATGGTGTGTGTCATTTATCGTCGCGGCCTTTGCTCGCACGCCAGCTCGCGTAAGATATCCATTGTGCGTATGACGCAGCGTTCCCATGTGAAGAATCGGGCGCGTTCTATACCCGCGCGGATTCGTGCGTGACGTTCATCCTCGTCAAGAGAGGCAGCCTGTATCAGTGTGGCTGCAATAGAATCCACAACTTCCGGCTCGAAGTAGAGCGCGGCTTCTCCGCCCAATTCGGGCATGGAAGCCGTGTTGGATGCGCAGACCAGAACGCCGCTGGCAAACGCCTCCAAAATGGGCAGGCCAAAGCCTTCATAAAGCGACGGATAGACAAAAGCAAACGCCCTGGCATAGGTGGCGCGCAATTCATCATCAGAGGGCGAAAAGCGAAGACGGACACTCTGCGCTATACCGTGGCGCGCGATAGAGCGCTCTTCTTCCGCAGTGAAACTGGCGCCACTCGGTGAGATCGCAACCAGATCAAACCGATGGCCAAGCTTGGCCTGGCCAAATGCATCGAGCAAGCGTATGAAATTCTTGTACGGCGTGCGATGGCCTACATAGAGAAAATAGGGTTTGCTATCCTCTGACAGGGTGGGTGTTGCACCTGGGCAAAAAAGCGCTCATCTACGCCGAGTGGAATCGGATGGATCTTGGCCGGATCCAGGTCGGGATAGTGGCGCAGGAGATCGTTGGCGGTATGGTAGCTGATGGGCAGAAGCGCCGCCGCGCGGTAAAAGCAACGCCGTTTCTGCACAATAAAGGGATGGCCCGGCGCTGTCATCTCGTGCATCATGTCGTAAACCGGGTAGACCTGGGCAGCGTCAGACTGTACATTCCCGTAATAGGCGTTGAAGATCACATCTGGTCGCAACCGCCAGCCGGCAGCAGAAGCAATCCTATCCTGGAGTCCAATGCGCCAACTGCCTTTGAATCGGAGAGAGGGGATATGGCGTGCCGCACCGTACTGCCACGGCTCTGGCGAGCAGACCGCAGCGATACGGCCTAAATGCTGTCCCGCGCCTTCTACCAAATGACCAAAGTAGCGGGCGATGCCCCGCTGGGCGCGGATGGAGATGAGGTTGTCGTTAAAGAGGATCGAAACCATGCGCAGCTCTTCTGACAGCGGCAAAGAATCTAACTGACGCGATTGAATTGAGATCGGACCCGGAAATTCACAGCAACCCAGCCCTCATGCATCTGCTCTTTAGAAATGATACCAACCAATGGGATGCTAATCGCCATCATGGCAATAGCTCCAAGCTTGACAGGCCAAGCGAATAGCTCCGAACGGAAGAGAAAAGTCACGATCAAAACTGTGTAGACTATGACAAGTGCCCCGATCTGTTTCCAACGGTATGGCACGCGAAGCGCCTGTCGACTAAATAGATAGGCAAGTCCTGCCCAAATCGAGCCAGCGACCACGGTAGAAATCACAGCCCCCCAAACACCAAGCATGGGTAGCCACCACAGATTCAAGACAATGTTGACCGCCGCACCAACGATAACCGCTACGCTGAGCAAGTATGTTCGTTTCCGTGTGAAAAGACCAATGGCAAACGTATTTGCGCTGCTGGTAATGGGTCCGGTGTAGAACATCAACACCGCAGCATAGGGCGCAGCCGGAACGTAGCTCGTCGTTGTAAACACAGCCAGAATCTCGGGTGCAAAGAGACCAAGTGCCAAGGCGCCCACCAGCGTAACGCAAATGAAGAGTTCGTACACCCGTGCATATTGGCGCGGGGCATCGGCATCGCTGGCTATGGAGAGCGAAAGAGGCATCCAAGCCATCCACGCGCCCGTGACGAGTACGCTCAGCATCATTGCCAGCTTATTGGCAATCGAGTAAAGACCGATATCAGCCGTTGAAACGAATTGGGTCATCAACAGGCGATCGCTGCTCACCAACAAGCTGTTGCCCAAAATGCCAATGACCAGGCTCAGCCCGATCAACCAAATCGGTTTCAGGATCGCCATACCGACCCGGCCGCGCAAGGTAGTACGTAGGAGGGCAAGGCCCAACAGGCAACTGATGACCACTGTGACCGTATTCGCCAACACCGTGCCTGTCGCACCGAGACGCAAAATCAATACCAGCAAGACGTTGGCCAAGATCAACACCGACAGATTGACAATGCCGAGTATATTCACGTCGCGTACGCGCATCTGGAGACGCATGACTGCTGCGGTCATCCCATAGATTGGCGCGGCCAGGACGCTGATGGCAACCAGATAGATGATCTGCTGATAATCTGGAGTCCCAAATAGCGCTTCGCTCAGCGGGAGGGCTAGCAGCGCAACGACAACAGCGACGAGCGCACCGATGACGGCAAGATAGACCGCGACTGTGGTCACGATATTTCGTTGATGGTCAGCGTCGCCGTCAAAGAAGAAGGAATTGAGCGCCTGGTCGAGACCTAGGCTGACGACGACCGCCAGAAGCGCTGCCAGCGTCAGTGCAATATCTACGACGCCATAGTCTGCGGGTGTGAGGACACGAGTGTACAGCGGGGTCAAGAAGATCAGCGACAGAGGGCCTAACAATGTGATCGGGCTATAACCCACCGTCAGCTTGATCAACCGCTTGAGCGTATGATGCATCGGTCGCTCTAGACTTGCGACAACGGTGGTGTATCGTTGCCGCTGCCAAGCCACTGGCGATAGTGCCGCCACAGTTTCCCCTGCAACCGATCGGACCATGATGAGCGGAAGATAGTTTTCTGCGTGAATTTGTCGGCGCGCTATCCGCGATTAGAAACTGAGGATGGCTCAAGGGGAATGGCATGGGCTGGACGGGGCGGGTTAATGTCCAGTTACTCTTCTTGGAATGGGTCGCCATCGGACCGGCGCCAATATTGGCGACCAGGTTGAACGATGGCGTTACACTCAATGCATTTTGTGCCAAACAGGCAAAAAGCCACTGGACATCCCAGGTGGTGGCGCTGTCGTAAATGCTTTGGAAGTTGGCTTGCCAATAGGCGACCGCGGCTCGATCTGCCAGCGCGTCATCAAGCCAGCCGCCATCACGAAATGCGGGCCAATCTGCCATCGTGACATCATAGTGACGCCAGGCCCGTTGCCACGTAGCCCATCCCCAGATATGAGGGTGCCGCGAGAAGTAGTAGCTCTGCTGCCTTTGGCGGTCACCCAGTTGAAAATTGCTGCCTCCGATATGCATTACGCGCGAATCCTCGCGGTATCGTTTCAACAACTCGGAACAGAACTCGAAAAATGAGGGATGCGGCAAACAATCATCCTCAAGAACAATAGCCTCTTCGGTTTGCTCGAACAGCCAGTCCAACCCGCTGCTCACACGCGTCTTACAGCCCAGATTACTTTCAGCATACTCACTCACGACCTCGCACGGCCAATCGACTCCATCGATAACAGACCGTGCGGCAGCACAACGATCAATATCTTCGGCATTGTTGGGGCGTGGGCCGTCTGCGATGACAAAGAGGCATTTAGGCTTGACCTCGGCAATCGCTGCTAGGACACGCGTTGTGGTTTCGGGCCGGTTGAATATGATCAAGGCAACGGGCGTTTCGAGCATCAATTGCCTTCCGTCATTGCTTTCAGGAACCACGGGTAAGTCTGATAGATGCTCGCCACAATGTTGCTCACTTCCTCAAACGTCCGTGCCTATCGGGACGATTCGATATCGAAAGCTGGCCATTCTTGGATCGTCCTCTTGAAAGAGAATGTCTTGTGCATAATTGCCCCAACGACGGCGCGGCATCAAGGAGATCGTCGCACCGGCGTGCGCTGACGGCAGCAGCATGTTGGAGCCATGAACACCTACGACGATGCTGCTCTCCGCATAGAGTTCGCAAAGCTGCATCTCGGTTTCCGGGGAGAAATGGTCGACTCGTCGGTCCTCGATCCAGGAAGGGAAGTGGGTGCGCGTCCCCAGACCAGTCACGGCAAAACGGGCTGTTGGCACATGTTTGGCGACGCGACTCATCAATTTCCGAACGTTTTTATTTTGTTCGGCAAGCGCCAATGCCGGCAGATCGGCAAAGCGATGCAGCGCACGCCACGGCAAAAAATTGCTCCATAGTCGGTCCTCTCGCCAGATGAACGTGAACAGTGGGTCCGATTCTGAAAAAATATGCTTGGCAACCTTGGAAAAGCGCGTGATATCAAAGCCGCTGGGATGAGAATGGGCCAAGCTTATGGCAATCTCGTCGAACCGGTCCATCTCTCTCAAGATAAACTGTTCGATAGCGGGAAAGTAGCGAAGTCCATCGCTCAAGGATATATCCACCGTCCAGATTTCTGCAACGCCATCAGGAACGAGCCAACGCAGAAAGCGCGGGATGATCACAATGAGTCCATATTCGGGATTGCGATCCAAATGACGTTGAGAGTTCAGCAGTTTGAGAAGGCAGTGGCCATAGAGATTGTCGATGCAGTTTAAGAGAATCACATTTTTGGCCGAGGAAAACGCCTCCTTCTTGATCACGACTGCGTCGGTCGCCGGGTTCTGGAGCGATTCTAGCAGCGCAACCCCCCAGCCTTGACCCGCCTCCTGGTTCCACGATAGCGTCTGGATGCTGTCAAAGACGCGGCCCTTATCCAGATCGACACAGTGTGGATAGAGGCATGCGTGGCCCACGCGGAGTTCATCTACGACTTCTGCATGGCACTGAGGGCAGTGGCTCGCCAGGCATATCTGCATTCCTGGCCACAGAAGACGGTCCGGAACCAGCCCATGGGCGCAATATGGACAGGGCGTTTCCTGCATGATTGTCGGTTTGATCTGGATCACAGGCACCTGAAGATCGGGGACAAGGGACGGTCTGCCAGCTCAAGAGCAGCGGTATCCGGCCATCTTGAAGATTGCGATGGACAGACCGTGACCATTAGAAAAGTGGCATCGCCTATGCGCCAGGGGGCATCTCGGGGCAGATACTGATGATGTCATCACGAACAACTGTTGTCATGTCTGGACGCAATTTTGCGACTAGTGACATAACTTCTGCCAATTCTGGATACCCGTCGCTGGCAGTAAACAACCGAGCGTCATCGATCATGATGACATGGTTACCCACAGGATGGTGCAGGAGGGCAGCCAGTTCGTCCATAACAGGAGAGACAGACCTGCCCATTGCCGTCCCAGGACCGGAATAATGCCCATCCAGCCAGAAAAGAGTGCTTGCGTTCAGAGTGGACAGAATTTCCGGTAGCACCTCCGCACTGTCGCCGCGGATAATGCGAATCGCAGAATCCTTTTGAAATCGGACGCGTGCCTGCTCATAGAGATCGTCGTCCAATTCGATGCTAATAACCTGATCAAACGAACCCCGCACCCCAGCAACCATATCGCCTAGAAACGTACCCGTCTCCACAAAAAACGCGCAGCCCACGCCCCCCGCGCCATCTCAAGGATATATTTCTGTTTGGCAAGGTGGGGCGATGGCACGGGTCTGCCACCGAAAAACCACCGCCAATATCGATATTCAGCCGCAAGTCGATTCATGCTCAATGTCCAAAGATATGATCAGACCCGCGAAGGGTGAAAAGAGATATAGCCTCTCGAAGCACGTTACGCCTTGGTAAACTCAAACAACCCACAGGCAAACTTCGAAGATGCAAAATCCTCTGGACAACATTCAGCGATGTAGTCACCTAGATCATCGACCGCGGCGAAGCTGACCAACTCCAGTTGAGGAAAAGCTGATAAGACAGTGCTCGGTGCAAACACTCGATGCGCATTGAAGTTGACCCGCTCCATGCCTAAAATTGTCGAAAAGTAGAGGCATCCCCCTGGCCGTAATACCCTTGCCATAGCCTGCATAGCCTGAAAACAGGCGTCTGGATCAACCGGGTCGCCATAGCGACCGAGACCAAAATGCTCAA